>NZ_JAGYWT010000450.1:0-1998 GCF_019279095.1 Microbacterium sp. BF1
GGCGACACCACGTCGAGCACGGACTGGAGCGACACCAGCACCGGGTAGAGGCGTTTCTCTGAGCGTGCCGGCAGCGCAGCGTCGCCCTTCAACCAGGAGATCGCAGGTGAGGCTGGAATCGCAGGGTGGCCGTCGCGCACCACAGGGCGCGAGTCGAGGTAGAGCATCCGGTCTCCGACGATGGCACTCGAGCGAGTGCGGGCGCCGGTCGCTGCATCGAGGACAGCCGGGGCGAACCCGGGATCGTCGATGGACCGCCCGACAGGTTCGTCCAGGCCGAGCAGGCGATCGGCGGCGGCGTTGCTCACGCGCACCACACCTCGTGTGTCGACCGCGAGCACCTCGCGCCGATCGAGTCGAGGATCATATCGCCGAGGCCGAGGCCTGCTCCCGCGAAGAGGCCGAAGGATCGTCGTGACCCTCGGCTTCGCATGGATCCTGGGCCTGCAGGAGCGCCGGCGACTCGGTCGCCTGGATTCCGAGGGGCTGCTGGTCGGCGCCGACGGCGGGACGCTCTCCACGGTGCCGAAGATCTTCCGCGGGGCAGAGCCGAAGCCGGGTGCGCGCGCCTCGCTGCGCACCGGCAACCTCGTGGTCGTCGCCGGCGGACACGCTCCCGTCTCCGCCGCGAGCGTCGATCCCGCGGACACGGCCATGGCCGACACGATGCTGGACCCTGAACGGCCCACCCTCCGGCCGAAGCTCATCTGGTTCAACCTCGCTCTCACCGTCGCGGTCATGGTGCTGCTGGTGCTCGACATCCTGCCGCTGCCGTACGTGTTCATGGTGGGAGCGGGCGTCGCGCTCGTCATCAACTTCCGTGGCATCAAGGAACAGGCCTCGGAGATCGTCGCGCACGCACCGAGCATCGTGGGCGTGGTCTCCATGGTGATCGCCGCAGGAGTCCTGGTCGGCGTGCTCACCGGCACCGGGATGGTCGATGCGATGGCCACGTGGATCACCGACGTGCTCCCACCGGCGCTCGGTCCGTTCCTCGCGCCGATCACCGGTGTGCTCTCGATCCCGTTCACGTTCTTCATGTCGAACGATGCGTTCTACTTCGGCATCCTCCCGGTGCTCGCCCAGAGCGCCGCGAACTTCGGCATCGATCCCGTGGAGATGGCGAGGGCGTCGATCACCGGCCAGCCCGTGCACCTGCAGAGTCCGCTGGTACCCGCCATCCTGCTGCTCGTGTCGCTCGCGAGCGTGAACCTGGGCGACCACCACCGCAAGGTGCTGTGGCGCGCCACGATCGTCTCGCTGGTCATGCTCGGCGTCGGCATCCTGACCGGAGCCGTCCCGTTCTTCGTGGCGCAGTGACGCTCCGGTGGTGGGGAGCGCGGACGCCGTGCTCCCCACCATCGTGCGTGCACAGCGCCATGCTCGGCCCGTGATCACTTTCCTGTTCCGCGGCCTGCTCTACGTGGTGTCCGCCGGTCTCGGCCTGATCGCCGCTGACCTCCTCCTCGACGGCTTCACGATCGAATGGGACAAGTGGTGGGGCTTCGTCATCTGCATCCTGATCTTCGCGATCCTGCAGAGCGTGCTCGCGCCCTGGGTCGGCAAGATGGCCAACCGCTACGCGCCGGTGTTGATGGGCGGTATCGGGATCTTCTCGACGCTGATCTCCCTCGTCGTCGTCGTGCTGCTGCCCATCGGCGGGCTGCGGATCACCGACCTGACCGGGTGGCTGCTCGGTGCGGTCATCGTCTGGCTGATCACGGCGCTCGGCAGCGTGCTGCTCCCGCTCCTCTTCCTGCGTAAGAAGGTCGCGGCGGTCAAGGGCCAACGCCGCTAGGGCGTCCGCCGTTCTCGTCTACTCAGATCGCGTAGTGGTCCGGCGCGGTGAGCAGAGCCCTGGTGTCCTCGCCGACCGTGCGATGACGCGGCTTCGCCGGCACTCCGACGAGCACGCTGTCGGCGGGGGCGTCACGAGTGACCACGGCGTTCGCACCGACCACGGAGCCGGCCCCGATCGTCACGGGGCCGAGGATCTTG
>NZ_JAGYWT010000451.1:0-1989 GCF_019279095.1 Microbacterium sp. BF1
TCATCTTCATGATCGCGCCGAGTTGCGTGCGGGGCACGCGGTAGCGATCGGTCACCGGCTTCATCGAGGTACCCGTGGTCAGCACGTTCAGGTAGCTGCCCGCGCGCGGCTCAGCACGGACCCAGCCCGGCGCACGTTCGAGATCGGCGCGCGCGCCCTCATCCACGGACTCACCGCATGGGCACGCGAGAGCACCACGTAGGCTGGTCCGGTGGCATCCCCTGCAGCTGACGACTATCTGAAGACCGTCTACGCGCACACCGAGTGGCAGGACGCACCGATCACTCCCTCGGTGCTCGCCGCGAAGCTCGGCATCGCTCCGTCGTCGGTCACCGAGATGGTGAAGAAGCTCGCCGCCGCCGGACTCGTGTCGCACGTGCCCTACGGTGCGGTGCGACTGACGGAGGCCGGCACGGCCCGCGCCCTCGCCATGGTGCGCCGGCACCGGCTGGTCGAGACCTGGCTGGTACAGGAGTTCGGCTACGGCTGGGACGAGGTGCACGACGAGGCCGAGGTGCTCGAGCACACCATCAGCGACCGGCTGCTCGAGGGCATCGATGCCCGTCTGGGACGCCCCCGCTTCGACCCCCACGGCGATGCGATCCCCGACGCCGCCGGCCGCATCGAGCGCGAGCCGTTCGTGCTGCTCGCGGATGCGCCGGTCGGGCACACGGGGCGCGTGCTGCGGGTCGACGACCGCGACCCCGAGCTGCTCCGAGCCCTCGAGCCCCTCGGGCTGACGGTCGCATCGACCGTGACGGTCACGGCATCCGGGGTCGAGATCGACGGAACGGAGACGGCGCTTCCCGACGAGGCGGCACAGGTGGTCTGGCTCAGCGCCTAGCTCCCTCTGCAACACGGTCAGGTGCGCGTCACCCCTGCCCTCTAGGCTGTGCACATGGCACAACGTGATGACATCGAATGCTGGCTCACCGACATGGACGGCGTGCTCGTCCATGAGAACGACGCCATCCCCGGAGCGTCCGAACTGCTCGCCGGCTGGGAGAGCGCGGGCATCCCGTACCTGGTGCTTACCAACAACTCGATCTTCACCGCGCGCGACCTGTCGGCACGCCTGCGCATCAGCGGACTGCACGTGCCGGAGGAGCGCATCTGGACCTCGGCGCTCGCGACCGCCGATTTCCTGAAGCAGCAGCTTCCCGGAGGCTCGGCGTTCGTGATCGGAGAGGCCGGCATCCTCACCGCGCTGCACGACGCCGGCTTCATCATGACCGAGACGAACCCCGACTTCGTGGTCGTCGGCGAGACGCGCAACTACTCGTTCGAGGCGATCACCAAGGCGATCCGCCTCATCATCGGCGGCGCGCGCTTCATCGTCACGAACCCGGACGCCACGGGCCCGAGCACCGACGGACCGCTCCCGGCCACCGGCGCGATCGCCGCCCTCATCACGAAGGCCACGGGCAAGGAGCCCTACGTCGTCGGCAAGCCGAACCCGATGATGTTCCGCTCTGCACTGAACAAGATCGGCGCGCACTCGAAGCGCACGGGCATGATCGGCGACCGCATGGACACCGACGTCGTGGCCGGCATCGAGGCGGGCCTGCACACCGTGCTGGTGCTGACCGGCATCAGCGACCAGGCCGAGATCGAGAAGTACCCGTTCCGCCCCGACGAGATCGTGCAGTCGGTGGCCGACCTGCTGCCGCGGATCACCGAGACGATCACGACGGTGAAGACCAAGAAGTAGCCCATGGGCGCACTGGACGACGGCGAGCGGATCAGGGCGGCGGATGCCGCGGCCTGGCGCGCTTGGCTCGCCGAGAACCACGAGCGCACGGGAGGCGTCTGGCTGCTGAGCGTGCGAGGCGCCTCCGACGGCGTCGGCTACGAGGATGCCCCTTCGTTTCAGAAAAGGCTGTCGCGCTCGATGTGGTTCGGGATCGGCTCACCCATCGCGGCCTCGGTCCGCTGCTTTTCGAACTTCATAGCCACAAGGCCGCACGAAGTGAGGTCGCCCAGAACCTC
>NZ_JAGYWT010000452.1:0-1987 GCF_019279095.1 Microbacterium sp. BF1
CCGAGTTTCGAGAGGTATCCGAAAAATGTCCGCAACCGGCGTGGTCGCTGGGCGCATCTGAGTAACGTCATAGCTGCTCCCCGTCCGATTTCGTGCGATCCGTTCCCGGTCGTCGCGGTGGGCAGGGATCGACTTCGTCCTCGGCTGGGATGCGCAGTGGTACTGGCTGGTCGCCGAGAACGGATATCCGAGCGAGCTGCCGCTCTCGGACACGGGCGACGTGGTCGAGAACGCCTGGGCATTCATGCCGGTGTTCGCATATGCAGCCAAGGGGATCGGGTTCGTGCTCGGGTCCTGGGGAGCCGGGGCTCTCGTGCTGTCACTCGTGGCGGGGTACCTGGCCTGTCTCGCGCTTCATCGTCTGCTTCGCGAGCGTCTCGGGAACTCGGCGGCGATGTGGGCCGTGGTGTTCTTCGCCGCCGGGCCGATCGCGGCGATGTTCCAGGTCGGGTATGCCGAGACCCTGTTCCTTCTGCTGCTGTTCCTGGCCCTCGATGCGACGATCCGGCGCAGGTACGTCTGGTTGTACATCCTCATCCCGGTGATGGCCTTCACCCGCCCGGGGATCCTCGCCTTCGCCCTCTATCTGGGCCTGCACGGTGTCCTGCGCTGGATCCGGCGCGCACAGGATCCGCTCCCGGGACGCGAGATCGCGCACATCCTCGCTCTCGGCGCCCTCGCGACCGCGTCCGGCTTCGCCTGGCAGGCGATCGCGGGAATCGTCACGGGAGACCCCGGTGCGTATCTCGCGACCGAACTCGCGTGGCGTCAGCATTGGATCACCGGCGGTGTCGAGGGGTTCATCCCGTTCGAGGGGTGGGTCCAGGCGTCGCAGTTCTGGTTCGCGCTCTGGGGGATGCCGCAGTGGTGGGGACCCCTCGTACTCGCCGTGCTGGTCATCGGCGCGTCTGCAGCGCTCCTGTTCTCCCCGCAGGTTCGGGCTCTCGGCGCGGATCTTCGGCTGTGGAGTGCGAGTTACCTGCTGTATCTGCTCGCCGTCTTCTTCCCGCAGTCGAGCACTTTCCGTCTGCTCCTGCCCCTCAGCCCGCTCTGGGGTGCGGTCGCCGTGTCTCGATCACGCCTCTGGCGCATCGGGGTGCTGGCCGCATGTCTGGTCGGACAATGGTTCTGGATCTACCACGTATATGCGCTCGGGAGCACGTTCTGGCAGGTGCCGTGATCGTGAAGCTCGAGCCAATTGTTGCTCCGTGACCTCCAGGTCCCGGTGACACCCGATAAACTCATCCCATACCACCGGAGGAAAGGGAGCCACGATGGCAGCGATGAAGCCGAGGACCGGAGACGGGCCTATGGAAGCCGTGAAAGAAGGACGACTCATCATCGTGCGCGTTCCGCTCGAAGGCGGCGGCCGCCTGGTCGTCTCTGTGAACGACGCCGAGGCCAAGGAGCTTCACGACGTGCTTGCCGCCGTCGTGGCACCGGCCTGATCGACCTGGGTCCGCTCGAGCGGATCCGAAAAGGGCGGTGGATCCTCGGATCCACCGCCCTTTTCGTCTGCGAACGGTGCCTGTGCCCCGCGAGGTTCGTGCGTCAGTCGCGCTCTGCGAGGCTGATCAGCTGCAGTAGTCCTTCGCCGGCGGGGGAGAGCGTGGCCAGGACGGCCGAGGACTCCTGCGTCTCCTGCACGAGGGACCGGTAGGCCGAAGTGATCTCGTCGCGCTGCACGGGGTCGGCGACGCGGCCGCCTGCGAGCACACGGGGCACGAGGACGAGCCCCCCGGTGCGTGCGAGACGCAGACCGTGCTCGACGTATTCGATGACGTGCTCGGGGTCGGCGTCCACCAGCACGATGTCGTAGGAGTTCTCGTTCATGCGGGGGAGCACATCGATCGCTCGCCCCGTGATGAAACGGGCTCGTGTGGACGGGATCTTCGCATCGGCGAAGGCCTGCCGTGCCGCGGCGAGATGCTCCGGCTCGTTGTCGATCGAGGTGAGCACGGCCTGCGGCGCCCCACGCAGCAGCCAG
>NZ_JAGYWT010000453.1:0-1987 GCF_019279095.1 Microbacterium sp. BF1
CGGCCTCGCCACGATGCTGGTGGTGCTCACCACCGATGCGGTCCTCGAGCCGCTTCAGGCCGACGAGGCGCTGCGCCGCGCGACGGGCCGGACGTTCGACCGCCTCGACTCCGACGGCTGCATGTCGACGAACGATCAGGTGACCCTCCTCGCCAACGGCGCATCCGACGTCGTGCCGGACCTCGACGACTTCGCCGCAGCGCTCACCGAGCTGTGCCAGGAGCTCGCGGTCAAGCTGCAGGGCGATGCCGAGGGCGCGAGCCACGACATCACGATCGAGGTGCAGCACGCGGTGTCGGAGCAGGACGCCGTCGAGGTCGGCCGGTCCGTCGCGCGCAACAACCTCTTCAAGGCCGCGATCTTCGGCAACGACCCCAACTGGGGACGTGTGCTCGCGGCGATCGGCACCACGAGCGCGCAGTTCGACCCCTACGACGTGGACGTCTGGATGAACGGCGTCCGGGTGTGCACCGAAGGCGGTCCCGACCGTCCTCGCGAAGAGGTCGACCTCACCCCGCGCGCGACGCACCTCGTGATCGACCTCAAGGTCGGCGAGGCGACGGCCACCGTCCTCACCAACGACCTCACCCATGACTACGTGCACGAGAACAGCGCGTACGCCTCATGACCGACATCCAGGACACCCCGGCCGAGGTCGCCGCGCAGAAGGCCACCACCCTCATCGAGTCGCTGCCGTGGCTGAAGAAGTTCCGCGACCAGATCGTCGTCATCAAGTACGGCGGGAACGCGATGGTGTCGGAGGAGCTGCAAGACGCCTTCGCGCAGGACATCGCCTACCTCCGCTATGTCGGAGTGATGCCGGTGGTCGTGCACGGCGGTGGTCCGCAGATCTCGAACATGCTGCAGCGTCTCGAGATCCCCAGTGAGTTCAAGGGCGGCTACCGCGTCACGAACACCGAGGCGATCAGCGTCGTGCGCATGGTCCTCACCGGCCAGGTCAACCCGCAGCTCGTCTCCAAGATCAATTCGCACGGTCCGATCGCGACAGGTCTCAGCGGTGAGGATGCCGGCCTCTTCGGCGGACGCCGCCGCGGTGTCGTGATCGACGGGGAAGAGGTCGACCTCGGACGCGTCGGCGATGTCGTCGAGGTCGATCCGACCCCCGTGCTCGACCACCTCGCAGCCGGGCGCATCCCGGTGGTGTCGAGCATCGCGCCCGACCTCGACCACCCCGGTCAGTCGCTCAACGTCAACGCGGATGCCGCAGCCGCCGCCCTCGCGGTGTCGTTGCACGCGCGCAAGCTCGTGATCCTCACGGATGTGCCGGGGCTCTACGCCGACTGGCCCCACCGTGACTCGCTCGTCTCGCATCTGACATCGGAAGCGCTCATCGAGATGCTGCCGAAGCTCGAGTCGGGGATGATCCCGAAGATGCGGGCGTGCCTCGACGCGGTCGAGGGCGGCGTCGACGCGGCAGCGATCATCGATGGACGGGTGCCGCATTCGGTGCTCGTCGAACTTTTCACCAGCAAGGGAATCGGGACCGAAGTGGTCCTGGGGAAGTCGGAGGTGACGGGATGACCGTCTGGCAGGAGGATGCGGCACGCGATCTCGTGCTCAACGCAGGGGAGCGGCTCGCGCTGCTGGTCCGCGGTGAGGGCTCTTACCTGTGGGATGCCGACGGCCGACGCCACCTCGACTTCCTGGCGGGTATCGCGGTGACCTCTCTCGGACACGCGCACCCGGCCTTCGTGAAGGCGGTCTCGACCCAGGCGGCCACGCTCGCCCATGTGTCCAACTACTTCGCCACCCCGCCCCAGCTCGCCCTGGCCGCACGGCTCAAGCGTCTCGCGGGGGCCGGTATCGACGGCAGGGTGTTCTTCTCGAACTCGGGCGCCGAGGCCAACGAAGCCGCTTTCAAGCTCGCCCGGCTGCACGGCGGCACCGAGCGGCCGCGCATCCTCGCGCTCGACAACGGCTTCCACGGTCGCACCATGGGGTCGCTCGCGCTCACTGCGAAGGCGTC
>NZ_JAGYWT010000454.1:0-1981 GCF_019279095.1 Microbacterium sp. BF1
GCTGATCGCCGCGCTTTCCGACCGCCTGGGCGAGAGCGCCCACCTCGCCGTGATGAGCGGTGGCGACGTTCTCTACATCGTCGAGGAGCGCGCACCCCGCCGCCCCGCCCTCGTGACGGATGTCGGCGTACGCCTTCCTGCGCACCTCACCGCGAGCGGCCGGGCGATGCTGGCCGCCCTGCCCCGCGAACAGGTGCGCGCGCTGTATCCGAGCGCGTCGGCGTTCCCCGACCGCACAGGGCTGGGGCCGCGTCGCCCCGCAGAGCTGCGCGAACTCCTGCGGGAAGTACGAGCACGCGGCTATGCGGTCGAGGACAGCGAGGTGGCAGACGGGCTCCGATCGGTCGGAGCCGTCGTGCACGACCACACCGGCTGGCCGGTCGCCGCGGTGGCTGTCACGTGGGGCGGCGAAGGACTCGATGAGCGGACGCTCGCGGATGCCGTCATCGACACCGCGGGGGTTCTGGAGTCGCGGGTCAAACGGTGAGCGGACGTGTCGCAGGCTTGCGACAACTCCGCGACAGTATCGCCACACCGGCTGGATACGCTCGATCCATGACCACCGCCGCACGCACCGCCTCGTCTGCCTCCCGCCGTCGCCGCCAGGGCGTCGCACTCGGACTCCTGGCCTCCCTCGTCGTCACCGGCTGTGCCGCGACGCCGCCGAGCACCCCGAAGCCGAGCGGCGCCCCGACGTCGCCCGATGCCCCGACTTCCGCCGTCGCCACGGTTCCCGGGTACGACGTGGGCCAGTTCCCGCCCGTGCCGCTGTTCGTGCTCCCCGACCTGTCACTGCTGGACTCGTCGGCATCCGCCTTCGCGATCGAGGTCAACGATGCGCTCGCCGACATCCCCGGGGTCACGGCGACACCGGCGCACTGCGATGCCACCGGGAATGTGGTCTCCGGCAACGGCACAGCGTTGCTGTACGGCGACGGATCCGGCACCTTCACGGGGCCCGACGGAACCGTGCAGAACTTCGGCGACGGATCGGGTACCTCCACGATCAACGGCGTCACGATCCAGAACTTCGGCGACGGGTCGGGCAACTACACCGACGGGGCGGTCACGATCCAGAACTTCGGCGACGGCTCCGGCAACTACACCGATGCGACCAAGACGGTGCAGATCTTCGGCGACGGCTCCGGCAACTACTCCGACGGCGACGTGACCATCCAGAACTTCGGCGACGGATCGGGCAACTACGAGGCCGGGGCCGTGACCATCCAGAACTTCGGCGACGGATCGGGCAACTACACCAGCCGCGACATCACCATCCAGAACTTCGGCGACGGCACGGCACAGGTGAACGGCGAGCGGGTGAAGGCCGAGCCGTTGCCGGTCGTCCCCACTCTCGGGGTGTTCCCGCCGCTGGGCACGCTCGCCCCGTTGGAGTCCTGCGGCACGACCCTCACATTCGAGGACGGGGTGCTGTTCGACTTCGACAAGAGCGACATCCGCGCCGATGCGGCCGCCACGCTGGATGCCGTGGCCGACGCGCTCACCGCGCTCGAGGTCGCGCAGGCCTCGGTGTCGGGCCACACGGACGCCATCGGATCGGATGCCGAGAACCAGACACTGTCGGAGGACCGCGCGGATGCGGTGGTCGATGGCCTCCAGGACCGTGGGGTCGGCACGGCACTCACCGCCGAGGGCTTCGGGGAGTCCCGGCCTGTCGCCGCGAACGAGATCGACGGCGTCGACAACCCCGCGGGGCGCCAGCTCAACCGACGCGTCGAGATCTTCATCCCGGCGACCTTCTGACACGAGAAGATGGATGCCATGCGCGCTGCACGCCGGCACATCGCCGCGATCACTCCCGTGGTGATCGCGGCGCTGCTGCTCACCGGATGCACGGTCCGCATCATCGATCCCTCCGCAGACGATGCCCGCTCGCCAGCATCGCAGGAGGCCGGGCGCGCACCGCAGGACGAGACCACGCCGCGCGCGACCTCGTCCACGGACGAGGGGGATGCAGAGG
>NZ_JAGYWT010000455.1:0-1975 GCF_019279095.1 Microbacterium sp. BF1
GCCGAGCTGCGGCGCGACGACATCGTGATCGTCACGGCGGGCGAGCTGATCCCCGGAGACGGCGACATCGTCGCGGGTATCGCCACGGTCGACGAATCCGCCATCACGGGCGAGAGCGCCCCGGTGATCCGCGAATCCGGCGGCGACCGCAGCGCCGTGACCGGAGGCACCCGCGTGCTGTCCGACCGCATCGTGGTGCGCATCACCTCGAAGCCGGGCGAGACCTTCGTCGACCGCATGATCGCGCTCGTCGAGGGCGCGAGTCGTCAGCGCACCCCCAACGAGATCGCCCTGAACATCCTGCTCGCGAGCCTGTCGATCATCTTCGTGGTCGTGGTGCTGGCCCTGAACCCGATCGCCTCGTACGCTGCATCCCCCGTCAGCATCCCGGTGCTCATCGCCCTGCTCGTCTGCCTGATCCCGACCACCATCGGGGCGCTGCTGTCGGCGATCGGCATCGCGGGCATGGACCGCCTGGTGCAGCGCAACGTGCTCGCGATGTCGGGACGCGCGGTCGAAGCGGCAGGAGATGTCACCACGCTGCTGCTCGACAAGACCGGAACCATCACCTACGGCAACCGTCGTGCGCACGAGGTGCTGCCCCTTCCCGGCACCGATGCGGACGAACTCCTCCGCGTCGCGGCCCTGTCCTCCCTCGCGGACCCGACTCCCGAAGGCGCCTCGATCGTCGAGCTCGCCGCGGGACAGGGCATCCAGGTGACAGCACCGGATGACGCGGTGGTCGTCCCCTTCACGGCGCAGACGCGCATGTCGGGCCTCGACCTCAGCGACGGCACGCAGATCCGCAAGGGTGCCGGCTCCGCGGTGCGGGCCTGGCTCGGACTCGACGGCGACGACATCGAGCTCACGACGCGCACCGACTCGGTGGCCGAGAGCGGCGGCACCCCGCTCGTGGTCGCGGTGATGACGCCCGGTGCCCCCGGCCGCGTGCTCGGGGTGGTGCACCTCAAGGACATCGTCAAGGACGGCCTGCGCGAACGCTTCGAGGAGCTGCGCGCGATGGGCATCCGCACGGTCATGATCACGGGTGACAACCCGCTCACAGCGAAGGCGATCGCCGCCGAGGCCGGTGTCGACGACTTCCTCGCCGAGGCGACTCCCGAGGACAAGCTCGAGCTGATCCGCCACGAGCAGCAGGGCGGTCGGCTGGTCGCGATGACCGGCGACGGCACCAACGATGCCCCCGCTCTCGCACAGGCCGACGTCGGTGTCGCGATGAACACCGGTACGTCGGCGGCGAAGGAGGCCGGCAACATGGTCGACCTCGACTCCGATCCGACCAAGCTGATCGACATCGTTCGCATCGGCAAGCAGCTGCTCATCACCCGCGGAGCTCTCACCACCTTCTCGCTCGCGAACGACATCGCGAAGTACTTCGCGATCATCCCCGCGATGTTCATGGGAGTCTTCCCCGGACTGGCGGCGCTCAACATCATGCAGCTGCATTCGCCGGCTTCCGCGGTGACCAGCGCGATCATCTTCAACGCGATCGTGATCGTCTTCCTGATCCCGCTCGCCCTGCGCGGAGTGAAGTACCGGCCGGCGAGCGCCTCGCAGATCCTGCAGCGCAACCTGCTGATCTACGGCCTCGGCGGCGTGATCGCCCCGTTCATCGGCATCAAGCTCATCGACCTCGTGATCAGCCTCATCCCGGGCTTCTGACCCGGCTCTGAAAAGGAATCCAGACATGTCCTCCACACGCACCGCGGCCCGCACCACCGGTGTCGCCGTCCGCGCGATGCTCGTCCTCACCCTCGTGCTCGGCGTCGGCTACACGCTGCTGGTCACCGGCATCGGCCAGCTGCTGCTCCCCTGGCAGGCGAACGGCTCCCCCCTCCCCGACGAGCGGGGCAGCTCGCTGATCGGCCAGTCCTTCACGGATGCCGACGGCGAAGCGCTCCCGCAGTACTTCCAGTCGCGTCCGTCCGCCGCGGGCGACGGCTACGACGGCGCC
>NZ_JAGYWT010000456.1:0-1967 GCF_019279095.1 Microbacterium sp. BF1
ACCGATGAGACCCCCTTCGTTCCGGTCCACTCCCGGCTCACCCTCTCTGAGTCCAAAGCTGCGATCGAAGCAGGCGTGGAGCCGAGCTACTCGGGCACATTCGTCGGAGCTCGCCGGTACATTCTGGACACGTTCGCGAACACGAAGAGCGCCTCGATGAAACGGCGCGTCGCGCAGTTCCTCACCGCTGCGATTTGCCCGGTCTGCGATGGCAAGCGGTTGAAGCCCGAGGCGCTGTCTGTCACGTTCGAAGGATTCGACATCGCCGAATTCTCCCAACTGCCGCTCCGGGAACTTGCCACGATCCTCTCGGGAGTCGTCGCACGGTTGGAGGACCACGAGGCCGCCTCTTCCGATGCTGCCTCTCTGCGTGCCGCGGGGGAAGGGCAGGTCGCTGCTGGCAAGGCTCCCATTGCCCCCTCGCCCGATGTGCGACCCACCGCAAGCCGAGCGCCAGAGAAGCGTGCTGCTGCGGTCCAGCTCGCTTCAGGGGTGTTGCAGCGGCTTCGTCCACTGGTCGATCTGGGACTGGGTTACCTGTCATTGAGCCGGACGACGCCAACGCTGTCGGGCGGCGAGCTACAGAGACTCCGGCTCGCGACGCAACTCAGCTCTGATCTTTTCGGGGTCGTCTACGTCCTCGACGAACCATCGGCGGGACTGCATCCGCAGGACGTGGCGGCGCTCCTCGAGATCCTGGACGGACTCAAGGGGCGAGGGAACAGCCTGTTCATCGTCGAACACTCCGTGGCTGTGATGCGGCACGCGGACTGGCTGGTCGACATCGGCCCCGGCGCCGGTGAACACGGCGGCCGCGTGCTCTACAGCGGCCCACCCGACGGGCTCGCCGATATTGAGGAGTCCGTGACACGCGGATACCTCTTCGGTGGCCGCGGTCTCCCTCTTCGCACACCCCGTGAGGCACGCAGTTGGCTGCGCCTGGAGAACGTGACGCGGAACAACCTGCACGACCTCACGGTCGATATCCCCTTGGGTGTCTTCACCGCCGTTACGGGCGTGTCCGGGGCCGGCAAGTCAAGTCTGGTCAGCCAGGCGCTTCCATTGCTGCTTGGTGATCGCCTTGGCCGGGCTGTCCGGGCCGATGACGAGCCGGTCAGCGACGAGTCACTCCTCTCGGATGCGCCGGAACGTCTCGATGGGCGCGTCGCCGGGCCCGTCACCGGTGTACAGCGGCTGGTCGTCATCGACCAGCGGCCCATTGGCCGGACCCCGCGGTCCAACGTCGCCACCTATACCGGGCTGTTCGATCACGTACGTCGTCGATTTGCAGACACCCCGGAAGCTCGTTCCCGCGGGTACAAGCCTGGCCGATTCTCCTTCAATGTCGCCGGTGGGCGCTGCCCGACCTGCGAGGGCGAGGGATCGGTGATGGTCGAGCTCCTCTTCCTGCCTTCCGTGTACACCGAATGCCCCGACTGCCACGGCACCCGATACAAGGCATCAACGCTCGAGATCACGTGGAGGGGGCACACGGTCGCTGACGTGTTGTCCATGAGCGTCGAGGAGGCGAACCTGTTCTTCGCGGGCGATGAGGAGATCACGCGATCGCTGGCAGCTTTGTCGGATGTCGGACTCGATTACCTCCGGCTGGGTCAACCGGCAACCGAACTCTCCGGGGGTGAAGCGCAGCGTGTCAAGCTCGCGACCGAGCTGCAGCGTGCGCAGCGCGGAGACACGCTGTACGTCTTGGACGAGCCGACATCCGGGCTCCACTGCGCCGATACGGATCGTCTGGTCACGCACCTGCAGACGCTGGTCGATGCGGGCAACACGGTCGTCGCCGCGGAGCTGGACATGCGCGTTATCGCGGTGGCCGATCACGTGATCGATCTTGGCCCCGGCGCGGGCGACGCCGGCGGGACCGTAGTTGCAACTGGCACGCCCGTCCAGGTCGCGGATAAGGGCGTCGGTGCTTCCGCGAGCTACCTCGCCGCCGCACTGCAGGC
>NZ_JAGYWT010000457.1:0-1959 GCF_019279095.1 Microbacterium sp. BF1
GAGCCTGGTGACCAACGCCACCTGGCTCGGTTCGAGCGCGGCGTCCGCCGTCACTTTGAAGCACAGCTGCACGGCCGTCCCCGGATCCGTGGAGGTCGCCCCCGCGGTGAGCGGCACGCTGGTGACGCCGGTCTGGAGGTCGAGTGTCGTCCCGGTCGCCACCGGTGTTCCTGTCGCGGATGCCGCATCACAGGTCGCTCCCGGCGCCAACTGATAGATCGAGTACGACAGGTGGTCGGAGTTCGACGTGGCCGCGGCATCGGCCGTGGTGCCATCGGCGACGAGATCGGCGCCGCTGGTGGTGCCGGCGGCGAGACGCACCCAGAACCCGGCATAGACCGAGCTGGTCGGCGACATGTTGCCCACGAGTCCGGCCGGCAGGGTGAACGCGAGAGTAGCCGCGCTGCCGGCGGAGTCGTGATCGGCATACGCGGTGCCGTCGGTAGAGCCCTGCAGATTGAACGCGCCGGCGGTGAACGTGCCGTTCGCGAACTCGGAGTCGTTCCAGGCCGCGAGCGTCACGGCGGTGCCGACGCCGAGAACGAGCCCGCCCGCCAGTACCGCCAGCACCTTGCGCTGGGTTGCCTTGGTTGCCATGTCGCTTCCCCCTCAGGAATTCGTGAGTCACGCGAATGCCTGTGTTCCGGTCGCCCCTCAACGACCCCGCATCTGCGCGTTTGCGCCATCCTCTCGTTGCCCCATCCGCAGAACAAGGCGATTTCGCGCACGAGATTCGATCATCCCGCGCAGAATCGCCTCCTCGCCCGCCGTGCCCTATCGCGATCGACGGGCCGGGGCGCCGCCGAGAACCCGTCGCGCCTCGGCGGCGATCTCCTTGGCGATGGTGTCGAGCAGGTCCGAGCGCAGGTTCCACTGCTGCCAGAACAGTTGCACGCGAAGGGTCGGTCCGCCCAGAGGAACGAGCCCGCTCGATTCCTGGAGCACCGGGACCATGCCCCAGCCGAGCCCGAGCGTGACGGCGAGGGCGTAGTCGTGGGACGCGGGGACGTAGTGCCGGGGCACTCCCTCCTGCGCCACCGACATCTCCCTGAGCCATTCGTGTTGCAGGGTGTCCCTGCGATCGAAGTCGACGAACGGCGCCGCAGACAGGGCGCTCTCGGTCGCTCCCTCCGGGAACCAGCGCGCGGCGAATGCCGGCTCGGCCATAGCCCGGTATTCGAGCACGCCGAGAGGCGACACCGAGCACCCGGAGACGGCGCTCTCCTCACTCGTGACAGCCGCCATCACGGTGCCCGATTCCAGCAGGCGAGCGGTGAAGTTCTGATCGTCGCGATGCAGGTCGAAGTCGATGTCGTGTCGGGCGGAGAGTCGTGCCAGCGGCGCGAGAAACCACGTGGCCATCGAGTCGGCGTTCACCGCGAGGGGTATCGTGATCCGCCGATTGCCCTCTGCTTCATCGATGCCGACACCGACGAGCGCGTCGTGCTCCAGGAGCGCGACCTGTCGGGCAAGACGCACGATGGCCTCCCCCGCCTCGGTGAGCCGTGCGGGCTTGGTGCGCACCACGAGGATGCGACCGAGCTGCTGCTCGAGAGTCTTCAACCGCTGACTCACTGCCGAAGGGGTGATCTGCAGCCGCTTCGACGCGGCATCCAGTGTCCCCTCGTCGACGATCGCGGCGAGGGTGGTCGCGAGCTCCGGATCGATGCGCACATTAGTGATGCTAATGGTGCGATAGGAATCTTCGCTTCACTTCATGTATCTCGATTCCTAGGCTGAACCCATGCTCACCGCTCTCGCCGGCCTCGGACTCGGCCTCTCCCTCATCGTCGCGATCGGCGCGCAGAACGTCTTCGTGCTTCGTCAGGGGATCCGGCGCGAGCATGTCCTCGCCGTGGTGATCATCTGCGCCCTCTCCGATGCGGCGCTCATCGCCGCGGGCGTCGCCGGACTCGGCTTCGTCCTCTCCGCCGCGCCCTGGCTGGTCGTGGTCGCGCG
>NZ_JAGYWT010000458.1:0-1950 GCF_019279095.1 Microbacterium sp. BF1
TCCTGCACGCTCGACACCAGTGGGGTGCCCGGCGCCTCCGGCACGCCCTGGACGGTCACGATGATCTGGCCGTTGGCCTCGCGGTCGGGGTCCTTCGTCGCATCCTGGATGCGGTAGCGCACGACCAATGACGACCTTGCAGGACTGGGTCGAGGAGTCGATTCCCGCCACGAGTTCCATGCTGCGATCATCCCATGCGGGGCGACGGGCACTCATCCGGCTCGGTGTCAGAGCCAGCCCTTGCGTTTGAACGCCGCGTACAGGCCGAAGCCCAGCGCGATCATCATGCCGACCGCCATGGGGTAGCCGAGCAGCCAGTGCAGCTCCGGCATGTGGTCGAAGTTCATGCCGTAGATGGTGCCGACGAGCGTGGGCGCGAACAGGATCGCCGCCCATCCCGAGATCTTCTTGACCTCGTCGTTCTGACGGATGCTGAGTTCCGTCATCCGCCGCATCTCCTCGTTCTGGCGGCGTGCGACGATGGTCGATTCGACGGTGAGCGCGTTGTCGAGCACGGTGCGGAACGTCGTCGCGCGGTCGCTCACGCGCAGGGTGTGATCCAGCACGTCGCGCAGATACCGCTGCAGCTCTTCGGTCACCTGGTACTTGTCCGACGCTCGAAGCAGTGCCTCCAGCATCCCCGACAGCGGCTGCGTGGCCCGCTGGAAGTCGATGACCTCCCGACTCAGATCGTAGATGCGCTGCGTGGCGTCGGTGTTCTCCTCGAACAGCTGGCTCTCGATCTCGTCGATGTCGTTCTCGAGCCCCGCGAGGACGGGCGTGTACTCGTCGACGACCTCGTCGAGGATGGCGTACAGCACGGCTTCGGGGCCGTGGGCGAGGAGCGCGGGGTCGGCTTCGAGGCGACGCCGGACGCGGCCGAGGTCGGGGGACTCCGCGTGCCGGATCGTCACCACGAAGTCGGGACCGACCAGCACATGCACCTCGCCGAACTCGACCTCTTCGAGGTCGTCGAGATAGCGGGCCGGTCGCAGCACCATGAACAGCACGTCTCCGTAGCGCTCGAGCTTCGCGCGCTGGTGCCCGGAGAGGGCGTCCTCCACGACGAGCGCGTGGATCCCGAACTCCTCGGCGACCTCGCGGATCTCCTCCTCGCTCGGTCGATAGAGGCCGATCCACCCCATGCCGTCGCGTTCGCGCATGCGCTCGAACGTCTCGCTCAGGGTCACCGGGTTCTCGGTGCGGACGCCATCCACGTAGATCGCATTGTCGATGATCGCCATCGTCGCCCCTTCGAGTACCTGTGGGTCAGCCCGGGTTCACTCCGCGGCGGGAGGAGCGACGCAGGCGATCGCCGCGTCGGTGATCGCCTGGTGGTACTGCTCGGCGGTGAACGGAAGACCGAACTCGGGGGCCGTCTGGCCGTCGGCGGCCGGCGCCTTCGAGGCGATGGCTGCGAGCTCCCACGAGAGGTGCTGGGCGAACTGGGCGCCGGCCGTGGAGTCGTTGAGCACAACCGCCACCGTGAATCCGGTCGCCGGGTCGGAGTACGCCGCGGTGGCGTATCCCGGAGTCCAGCCGTGCTGGCCGATCATCGATCCCACCAGGTAGCCACCGCCGGCGGCCTGGAACCAGGATGCGGCGCCGTCTGCCGCCGAGAGCGGATCGGCGAAGCGCTCCGGCTTCTCCTTCGTGCGCAGGACCTGCTTCGCCTCCGCCTGGGCGTAGCGACCGAGGTCGGTGATGGTGGAGACGACACCGGAGTCGGTGAACCCCGAGCTGGACGACAGCTTCGTGATGTCGACGGGGGCCGCGCAGTCGTATCCGCCCTCGACGGCATTGAGGTAGTGACCGTCGAGCACCGCGCCGGTTCCCGGCGCTGCCGGGGTCGGCCCGGGAAGCGAGGTGTCGGGCAGCGCGAGAGGTTCGGTGACGTACTCGGCGATCAGCTCGGAGGCCGTCATGCCCGACGCGCGCTCGAGGGCGAGG
>NZ_JAGYWT010000459.1:0-1950 GCF_019279095.1 Microbacterium sp. BF1
GTCGCGGACCTTGATCACGAGCGCGTCGATCAGCACCACCGGATAGATCGCATCGAGAGGACGGGCTTGCCATTCCTGCATGTCGCCGAGCACCTTGTCCGTCACGGTCGACACCAGATCACGAGAGTGCGCTCGCGCGCCAGCCCGAAGCCCGCGAGCTCCAGCGGCGACCACACCCGCTCAGGGGTGTTCAGCCAGGCCGACTTCACGGTTCCCTCGGAGGATCCCGCGCCACTGGTGCCGTTGCACAGATCGAGGAGGGTGATGCCGTCGTCGCGCATGTCGGCGACGCCCGAGACGTAGTCGGCGACGTTGGCGTCGAGCTCCACCACGTCCCGGTCGGCGAGGGCATAGAGCACGTCGCAGGTCATCAGACGGGTGACGTCCGCGATGCGGAAGGACATGTCGGTCGACAGCTCCGCACCGCCTTCGCGATCCTGCGTGCCGATGCCCGCCACCCAGCTCCCGCTCCAGGGCGCCCATACGCCGACGATCGCACCGGTCGCACCGGAGGAGACGAGCGCGTTGTCGACCGCGGCCTGCATCGCGGCGACCGTGTCGTCCGGGAGCGGACCGTCGACCTGTGCGGGCGGCGTGTAGGAGAAGGACTCCTCGGACGAGCATCCGGTGAGAGCGAGAGCGAGCACGGCTGCCGTCGCCGTTGCGGCGCGCCACCGGCGCGACGAGAGAAGCTGCATGAAAGGGACCCCCGAGGACGTGTCTCCCGAGTCTAGAGCGCCGAGGCTGAAAGTCGGCCCCGGAGCGATCTCGGAGCCGCCGTAAGGTGGTCACCGTGCCCCATATCTTCGACGCCGACGTGATCACCGCCGTTCTCCGCCACATGAACGGCGACCACACCGATGACAACATCCTCATCGCCCGCGCCTTCGCGGAGCCGTCGGATGTCGAGGTGACCGGTTCGGTGATGACCGGGTTCGACGGAGATGTGGCTCGTCGACGTCGATGCCGATGGACTCGCCGAGGTCGAGTGGCTCGAGCTGCCGGTGCCGCGCCGCCTGGTCACGCTCACCGGCCCGCTCGACGAGCTCCTTTCCGCCGAGAGCGTCGCCACGCACGCAGACGACTGGGTCTGCGCCGTGTACACCGACGCCGTGCCGCAGACCGAGCCGATGCGCCGCCTCCGCGAGAGCTACCCCTACTGCGCCATGGTGCAACATCAGCCCGAGGTCAGGGCCGAAGCAGACGAGCGCTCCTACGTGCAGCGTCTGCGCAACGCGGTGACCGATGCCGACCGCATCGATGCCTTCCTCGAACATGTGCGGGCGGGTCAGGGGCCGACGGTGGCCGAGCGCGACCTGATCCGGGCGATCCTCGACGAGCGTGTGCGCGCTGAGGCGCTCGTCTAGATGCGTCTTCATCGCCTGGAGGTCGAGGGCTTCGGCCCCTTCCGCTCGCGTCAGACGGTCGACTTCGACGCGTTCGCCGACGATGGCATCTTCCTGATCGCCGGACGGACCGGGGCGGGCAAGTCCAGCATCCTCGACGCCGTCTGCTTCGGTCTCTACGGCGGAGTGCCACGATACGACGGCGGCGAGAAGCGCCTTCGGAGCGACCACTGCGAGCCCGACGATCCCTCAGAGGTGGTCGTCGAGTTCAGCACTCCCACCGGCCGGTTCCGGGTGACCCGTTCGCCCGAGTATCTGCGCCCGGCCAAGCGCGGCGGCGGCATGACCAAGCAGGCGTCGGCCGTGGCCCTCGAGGTGTGGACGGATGCAGGGTGGGTCGGACGCGCCGCACGCGCGGTCGATGTCGCAGGCGAGCTCGACGAGATCCTCCAGCTCAGCCGGGAGCAGTTCCTGCATAAGAACTTGGTGATCGCTTCCTTCTTGTCGTCGTCGTTCTGGAACGCCATCAGCTGGTCCATGACGCCGAGCGTGAACGGCGAGCCGTCCTTGGTCGGGATCGGGACGATGGAGTAGTCCAGGTTGG
>NZ_JAGYWT010000046.1:0-9593 GCF_019279095.1 Microbacterium sp. BF1
TCGGGGTGCTGGCCCTTGTTGACCGCGAAGCCGTACTCGCCGCCCAGTTCCGGCTGACCGATGAGGCGGAAGCCGGACCCCTGCTGGATGCCGTAGGCCAGCACGGGGAAGTCCTCGAAGTAGCCGATCTCGACCGCGGGTACGACCTGGGTGCGGCGGAACGGGCCCCGTGGCTGTTGCTGGGCGCGAAGACGCTGTCGTACGCCGTGAACATGGCCGCCCTGCGTGAGGCGCACCGACGCGGCGCCGACGATGCGATCTTCCTCTCGAGCGACGGGTTCGTGCTGGAGGCTCCGACCGCCTCTCTGATCCTCCGCTTCGATGACCGGTTCGTGACCCCGGCTCCGAACGGCGGCATCCTGCACGGCACGACGCAGCTCAGCGTCTACGAGTATCTCGCCGCCCAGGGGTTCGACGTCGGCTACGACCGCATCCCGGCGACCGACCTCCCCCAAGCGGATGCCGCGTGGCTGGTGTCGAGCGTCCGTCTCGCCGCCGCGATCACGGCCGTCGACGATGTCGCACTTCCGGTCGACCACACGCTGACTGCGGACCTGAACCGCTACCTGCTCTCGCCCCGCGACTGATCCCTCGAGGCGCCGGCACGCGAAGACGCGCCGGAACGTGAAAAGGGCCCGGGAACCGAAGTTCCTGGGCCCTCTTCACGTGTTTCCTCAGCTCACCCGAAGCGGCCGGAGACGTAGTCCTCTGTGGCCTGCACGGAGGGGGTCGTGAAGATCGACGTGGTGTCGTCGTACTCGATCAGCTTGCCGGGCTTGCCGGTGCCGGCGATGTTGAAGAACGCGGTCTTGTCGGACACGCGGCTCGCCTGCTGCATGTTGTGCGTCACGATCACGATCGTGAACTCGTTCTTGAGCTCCCCGATCAGCTCCTCGATCGCATAGGTCGAGATGGGGTCGAGAGCCGAGCACGGCTCGTCCATCAGCAGCACCTGGGGCGACACGGCGATCGCACGGGCGATGCACAGACGCTGCTGCTGACCGCCCGAGAGGCCGGACCCGGGCTTGTCGAGGCGATCCTTGACCTCGTTCCACAGGTTCGCGCCCGTGAGCGACTTCTCGACGAGGGCGTCCTGGTCGCTCTTCGACATGCGGCTGTTGTTGAGCTTCACACCGGCGAGGACGTTCTCCTTGATCGACATCGTGGGGAACGGGTTCGGACGCTGGAAGACCATGCCCACCTGGCGGCGGACGAGCACCGGATCGATGCCGGGGCCGTAGAGGTCCTTGCCGTCGAGCAGCACCTCGCCCTCGACTCGAGCGCCGGGGATGACCTCGTGCATGCGGTTGAGGGTGCGCAGGAACGTGGACTTGCCGCAGCCGGAGGGGCCGATGAACGCGGTGACGCTGCGCGGCTGGATGTCGAGGGACACGCCCTCCACGGCGAGGAAGTCGCCGTAGTAGACGTTCAGGTCGTTGACTTCAATGCTCTTGGACACTGCAGTTCCTTGCTTGTCGGGTCGAGGCTCAGCGGCCGGTCTTGGGTGCGAAGATCTTCGCGACGAGCCGCGCGATCAGGTTGAGCAGCATGACGATGATGATGAGCGTCAGGGCGGCGGCCCAGGCCCGTTCCACGTATGCCTCAGCGGGGATGCCCTGGTACGCGTACTGCGAGTACGTGAACACCGGGAGGGTCTGCATGCGTCCGCTGAACAGGTTGTAGTTCATGGCATCGGTGAATCCGGCCGTGAGCAGCAGCGGCGCGGTCTCGCCGATCACGCGGGAGATGGCGAGCATCACACCCGTCGTGATGCCGGCGATCGAGGTCGGAAGGACCACCTTGACGATGGTGAGCCACTTCGGCACGCCGAGAGCGTACGACGCCTCGCGCAGCTCGTTCGGCACCAGCCGCAGCATCTCCTCGGTGGAGCGCACGACGACCGGGATCATGAGCACGGCCAGAGCGACCGAGCCCGCGATGCCCATGCGCACACCGGGACCGAAGATCAGCGCGAAGACCGCGTAGGCGAACAGACCCGCGACGATCGAGGGGATGCCGGTCATGACGTCGACGAGGAACGTGATGGTGCGCGCCATGCGCCCGCCCTTGCCGTACTCGACGAGGTAGACGGCCGTCATCAGACCGATCGGGATCGAGATGACCGCCGCGGCGAGTGTGACCAGGAGCGTGCCGATGACGGCGTGCAGGGCGCCGCCGCCCTCGCCGAGCACTCCGCGCATCGATGACGAGAAGAAGAGCCCGTCGAAGCGGGCGACTCCGTTGGCGACCACGGTGATCGCGACCGACACCAGCGGCACCATCGCGATCGCGAATGCCGAGGTGACGACGCCGGTGATGAGGCGGTCCAGCGCCTTCCTCGAGCCTTCGATGATGCGCGACATCACGTAGATGAGCACCAGGTAGATGACCGCCCCGAGCACGACGGAGCCGGCGATGTTGAGGTCGGATCCGCTGGCCACTGCCTCGAGTGCGAAGGGCGTGAAGCCGATGAGGAAGGAGAGGGCGAGGAGGGCCCAGGGCGACCAGCGGGGGAGGTGGCCCGAGCTGAGCGACAGTTGGGAAGGAGCGGCGCTCGCCGTGCGAGCCGATTCAGGGGCGGTAACGGTCATGTCAGTTCGCTCCCGAGAATTCCTTGCGGCGGTTCACAAACCAGCGTGCGAGAGCGTTCACCGCGAACGTCACGACGAACAGGATCAGACCGGTCGCGATGAGGATGTTGATGTTGACCTGGTACGCCTCGGGGAACGTCAGCGCGATGTTGGCTGCGATCGTGGAGGGGTTCGTGGAGGTGAGCAGTTCGAACGTGACGGCCTTGCTCACCGAGAGCACCATCGCGACGGCCATGGTCTCACCGAGCGCGCGGCCGAGGCCGAGCATGGAGGCGGAGACGATGCCGGAGCGGCCGAAGGGCAGCACGGCCATGCGCACCATCTCCCATCGGGTGGCGCCGAGGGCGAGAGCGGCTTCCTCATGCAGTCGAGGCGTCTGCAGGAAGATCTCGCGGCAGATTGCCGTGATGATCGGTACGACCATGACCGCCAGCACCATGGCGGCGGTGAGGATCGTGCGGCCGGTGGGGGAGACGACGCCGCTGAAGAGCGGGATCCAGGAGGCGTTCGTGTTCAGCCAGACGTAGATGGGCTGCACGGCCGGGGCCAGGACGAGGATGCCCCAGAGGCCGAAGACGACCGAGGGGACGGCGGCGAGCAGGTCGACCACGTAGCCCAGGCCCTGAGCGAGTCGTCGCGGGGCGTAGTGCGTGATGAAGAGGGCGACGCCGAGGGAGAGCGGCACGGCCAGCAGGAGGGCCAGGAAGGCCGCCCAGACGGTGCCGAAGAGGAGGGGGCCGACGTAGTCCCAGAAACTCGTCTTGAGGAGCGAGGCGTCCTCAGCGGTCGCGGTGAAGGCCGGGATCGACTGAACGATGAGGAAGATCGCGACCGCGGCCAGCGTGATCATGATCATGGACCCGGCGGCGACCGCCGTTCCGGAGAACCAGAGGTCACCGGCGCGCTTCTTCGCGACGATGCGCGTCGACGCCGGCGAGGTCGTGGCTGTCATGGGAGCTGCTTCCTGCTCAGTGGAGATCGGGTGTCTGACGCGAGCAGACGGTCCCCGGGATGCCGTGAGGCATCCCGGAGACCGTCACTGGCTCACTTGATGAGGTCGATCGCAGCCCGGGCCTGCGTGCGCAGGTCGTCCGAGATCGGGGCGCTGCCCGCGTTGGTCGCGGCGGCGTCCTGGCCCTCGGCGCTGATCGCGGTGGTGAAGAACGCCTTGGTCAGTGCCGCGACGTTCTCGTCCTCGTACTCGGCGCAGCCGATGAGGTAGCTGACGAGGAGCACGGGGTACGCGCCGTCAGCGGTGGTGGTGCGGTCGATCGCGAAGGCGAGGTCGCCGTCGGTGCGGCCTTCCTCGATCTTCGATGCGTCGAGCGTCGCGGCGGCGCCCTCGGCCGAGTGCGGCACGAACTTGTCGCCGACCTTCACGTTGACGGCCGAGAAGTCGGCGGCCTGCGAGGAGTCGATGTAGCCGATGAGGCCCTGTCCGCCCTTGACGGCGTTGGCGACACCCGAGGTCTTCTCGGCAGACTCGCCGGCGAGGTCGGCCGGCCACTCCTCGACGCTGCCTGCGGTCCAGACGTCGCCCGCGGTCTGTGCGAGGTAGTCGGTGAAGTTGCCCGTGGTGCCCGACTTGTCGGAGCGGTGCACCGGCGTGATGGCGAGGTCGGGAAGCTTCGCGTCGGGGTTGTCCTCGGCGATCGCCGGGTCGTTCCAGTTGGTGATCTTGCCGGCGAAGATCGACGCGATCGTCTCGGGGGCGAGGTTCAGCTCGTCCACGCCGTCGAGCGAGAAGACGATAGCGATCGGGGAGATGTAGGCCGGGATCTCGATGATGTCGGAGCCGTCGACGCACGCGCCGAAGCCGCCGGCCGAGATCTCGTCCGTCTTGAACGCACGGTCGGAACCGGCGAAGTTGACCGCACCCTGCTGGAAGGACTCGCGGCCACCGCCCGAGCCCTGCGGGTCGTACTCGACCTGGGCGTCGGGGTTGGTCTTCTGGAACTCGGCGGTCCACGCCTGGATGGCGACCTGCTGCGAGGAAGCGCCCGCGCCGACCAGGGAGCCGCTGACGGCGGAAGTGTTGGAGGTGGGCTCGTCGGTGGAGCCGGTGCCGCCTTCGTTCGCGGCGCAGCCGGCGAGGGCGAGAGCGGCGACGGCGCCGATGGCGCCGATTCGTGCGATTCGGGAGATCTTCACTGTGGATCCTTCGATCTGGAATGGGTGGGGCCCGGTGCAGGGCACACAGTGACGCTATGGGCGACGGTTAACGAGACTCTCCCGAGCAGGTGAACGGCAGGTGAACGACGGGCGACTCTCTGGGGTGCTCCCGCGAGAAATCAGGGGACGTCAGACTTTGGGGATGTGCGTCTCGATGGCGATGATCCCGGATCCGGGGTTCGTGGCCGAGAGGTGCACGACCGAGAACGCGGCAGGCTCGAGGTCTGCTGCGCTGCTGAGGTAGGACCCCTGGATGGTGCCGGTGGCCAGCGCGATCTCCGAGAGTAGGCCGGGAAGCACCGGGCCGTGGCTGCACAGCACGGCCGGCTTGCCGGCGCGGATACGGCGGCCGACGACCGCACGCAGGTCGGACCCGCCGTCCTCCCAGGCGTCCTGGCTGATCTTCTCCGTCTTCACCGGCTTGCGATCGAGCGCGCGAGAGAGCGGGGTGATCGTCTCGACGCAGCGCACCGCGTCACTGGTCACGATCCGACGCACGCCGAACGCGCGCAACGGTCCGACGATGGACTTCGCCTGCGTGCGCCCGCGCTCGGTGAGCGGTCGCGAGGCATCCGAACCGTCCCACTCCGAACGAGGTGTGGCCTTCGCATGACGCAGCGCGATCACCGGGAAGGTGCGCAGCACGCCGTCGTCGACGAGGTTGGAGAAGAAGTCGAGGATCTCCAGGTCGACGGGGTAGCTCAGACGTGCACGCGCCTTCTTCACACTGACCCACTCCAGCGCGGCGATCTCGCGGTTGGGAACGAACGTCGATTCCCGGATCGCCGCATCCGTCGCCTCCGCAGCCCAGTAGTGCACGACCTTCTGCTTCTGCGAGGCGAGGTGGTACCGGCTCACGCCGACCGACACCCCGAGAGAGACGCGGATGCCGGTCTCCTCGTGCACCTCGCGCACGGCCGTCTCGGCGAGCATCTCACCGGGATCGACCTTGCCCTTGGGGAGGGTGATGTCGCGGTACTTGGTGCGGTGGATCAGCAGGATGCGAAGTTTGCCGTCGACCAGGCGCCACACGACGGCCCCCGCCGCGTACACGGCCTTGTCCGTCCACTTCGAGCTCGTCGCCGTGTCGGCCGGGAGCTGCAGCTGTCGCGCAGTCATCGAACCGCCCGTGCGCGACGGCGCCGCTGGATCAACCCCATGGTCTTATCCTGCAGGTCGATGAGGGGCTTGCCCTCCGCATCGACGGCGTGGCGTTCCCAGACGCCGCCGGCGCCGAGGTGCCACGACGTCGTTCCGGCGTCCATCGCCAGGTCGAAGAACGTCCCGAGCTCCTTGAGGTGCGCGGGGTCGGTCACGCGCACCAGAGCCTCGACGCGGCGGTCGAGGTTGCGGTGCATCATGTCGGCGCTGCCGATGTACACCTGCGGATCGCCGGCGTTCTCGAACGCGAAGATGCGCGAGTGCTCCAGGTAACGCCCCAGGATGCTGCGCACCGTGATGTTGTCGCTGATGCCGTCGAGGTCGGTGCGGAGGCTGCAGATGCCGCGCACCCAGACATCGACCTTCACACCCGCTGCGCTCGCGCGGTAGAGCGCATCGATGATCTCCTCATCGATCATCGAGTTCACCTTGATGCGGATGTGCGCGGGAATCCCGGCCTCGGCGTTCTTCCGCTCGGCGTCGATCTGGCGGATCAGCCCCTTGCGCAGATGCAGCGGCGCCACCAGGAGGCGCTTGAACTTCTTCTCGATCGCGTAGCCGCTGAGCTCGTTGAAGAGTCGCGTCAGGTCTTTGCCGACCTGCGCATCCGCGGTGAACAGTCCGAAGTCCTCGTAGATGCGGCTGGTCTTCGGGTTGTAGTTGCCGGTGCCCACGTGGGAGTAGTGGCGCAGCATCCCGTCTTCCTCGCGGATCACGAGCGCGAGCTTGCAGTGCGTCTTGAGCCCGACGAGCCCATAGACCACGTGCACGCCGGCCTTCTCGAGCTTGCGCGCCCAGACGATGTTGTTCGCCTCGTCGAAGCGCGCCTTCACCTCGACGAGGGCCAGCACCTGCTTGCCCGCTTCTGCCGCGTCGATGAGGGCCTGCACGACGGGGCTGTCGCCGGAGGTGCGGTAGAGCGTCTGCTTGATGGCGAGCACGTGCGGATCGCGGGCGGCCTGCTCGAGGAACGCCTGCACGCTCGTGGTGAACGACTCGTACGGGTGGTGCACCAGCACGTCCGACTTGCGGATCGCCTTGAAGATGTCAGCGCGGGCGCTCGATCCCGCGGGCTGGAACGCCACCGCCGTGGTGGGCAGATGCGGCGGGTAGCGCAGGTCGGGGCGGTCGATGCGCGAGAGGTCGAACAGACCGCGCAGGTCGAGCGGCCCGGGGAGGCGGTAGACCTCGAGGTCGGTGATGTCGAGCTCGCGGACCAGCAGGTCCATCGTGACGTCATCCATGTCGTCGGTGATCTCGAGACGGATGGGCGGGCCGAACCGCCTGCGCAGGAGCTCGGCCTCGAGCGCCTGGATGAGGTTCTCGCTCTCGTCCTCCTCGATCTCCACATCCTCGTTGCGGGTGAGGCGGAACGCGTGGTGGTCGAGCACCTCCATGCCGGGGAACAGATCGCCCAGATGGTTGGCGATGAGCTCTTCCAGACGCAGGAAGCGCTTGATCTCGCCGCCTCCTGGCACCTCGACGAAGCGCGGGAGCATGGGCGGCACCTTGAGGCGCGCGAACTCCTGACGCCCCGTGCGGGCGTTGCGGATGCGGATCGCGAGGTTCAGCGAGAGACCCGAGATGTAGGGGAACGGATGGGCGGGATCGACCGCGAGCGGCATCAGCACCGGGAAGACCTGGGCCCCGAAGTACTCCGACAGCGCCGCGCGCTCGCCGTCGGTGAGCTCTGACCACTCGGTGATCTCCACTCCGGATTCGGCGAGGGCGGGTCGCACCAGCGATGTCCAGGCGTCGGCATGACGCAGCTGCAGGGCGTGCGCCTCGCGAGAGATGTCGGCGAGGGCGTCGACGGGGGAGCGGCCGATGTTGGTGGGCACGGCCAGACCGGTCATGATGCGGCGCTTGAGTCCGGCGACGCGCACCATGAAGAACTCGTCGAGATTGCTCGCGAAGATCGCCAGGAAGTTGGCGCGTTCGAGTTCGGGGAGCGACGGATCCTCTGCCAGCTCGAGCACGCGCTGGTTGAAGGCGAGCCAGCTGAGCTCGCGATCCAGGTAGCGGTGGTCCGGGAGCTGGGAGTCGTAGGACTCGATGGCGTCGAAGTCGTCGTCTTCGGCGTCACCCAGCCCGGCGTCGGCGAGTGCGGGATCGATCATGGGGTACATCTAAGCACCGAGAGGTGACGCGCGTGTGAACGGAGTCGATCGTCAGACCACGCTCGCGAGGCTCTCGTCCTCGTTGACGTTGAAGCGGTAGCCGACGTTTCGCACCGTGCCGATGATCTGCTCCTGGTCGCCGAGCTTCGCCCTGAGCCGTCGCACATGCACGTCGACGGTGCGGGTGCCTCCGAAGTAGTCGTAGCCCCAGACCTCGCTCAGCAGCTGTTCGCGGGTGAACACACGAGCGGGGTGGGTCGCCAGGAAGTGCAGCAGTTGGAACTCCTTGTAGGTGAGATCCAGAGGCCTGCCGCGCAACTTCGCCGAGTAGGACTGCTCGTCGATCGTGACGCCGGATGCCTGCACGCGTGCGGGCTCGGCGACCTCATCGCGTCGAGCCAGCGCGAGACGCAGTCGGGCATCGATCTCGGCAGGACCGGCTGTGGCGAGCAGGACGTCGTCGATTCCCCAGTCTCCCGAGAGCGCGCTCATCCCGCCTTCCGTGACGACGAGCAGCAGTGGCGCATCCTGCCCTGCTGTCCGCAGCAGGCGGCACAGCGACTTCGCGGCGACGAGATCGTGGCGGCCGTCGACGATCACGACGTCGTAGTCGGGGGCGCTGACCAGCTGCGACGTCTCTGCGGGGATCTGGCGCGTGCGGTGGCTCAGCAGCTCGAGCGCGGGGAGCACTTGCTCGGAGAGCGGAGCGTTGGTCAGAACCAGCACCTGGGCCACGCGCACTCCTCACAGACGCGGATCGACGTCGTGCCGCCATGATACCGGGAGCGATGCGCAACAATGGAGACATGACGGATCCCGCACTCGCACCACGCAATGCGTTCGTCGGTGTGCTCGTCGTCTGGGCCACGGCCTTCCTCGCCACCGTCGCCATCGGCATCTTCGTGCCGGAGGAATGGCGTGTGCTCTGGCTGCTCGTCGGGTTCGGAGGCGTCGTACTGCTGTCCTTCGCGGTGCAGCTCTGGTACGGGCGCACCCAGGGCTTCATCTTCCGCGTTTCCGGAAGCGTCATCGGCGCTCTGCTGCTGATGGGCATCATCTCCGTCGGTTTCGGCCTCGCGGCACTGATCCCCTCCTGACACCGGCGCGGCGCGGTAAGGTGGATGACATGGACCTCATGGCGCTCGAAATCTTCTTCATCGGCCTGCTGGGCCTTGCGAGCCTCGCTATCGTCTTCGTCTCGGCAGTGGTGCTGCGCAACCTCTTCCGCGGCCAGCGCTGACGCGATAATGCTCGAACTGCCCGTCGAACTTCCGGCCGATATCGTTCCCTTCGCATGGCTTATCGGCGTCTGGGAGGGCACCGGCGTCATCGACTATCCGGTCGGGGATGAGCGTCTGCAGGGCGAGTTCACCCACCGGATCAGCTTCAGCCACGACGGCGGACCGTTCCTGAACTACTCCAGCAAGTGAACCGGAACACCCCTCGTCGATCATGTTGCGCCACGAAGACAAGCAGCCCCGCAGCGGGATCGTCATCGCTGAACGGCGTCGTGTTCCCATCCGCGTGTCGTTGCCAGAACGCGACGAAG
>NZ_JAGYWT010000460.1:0-1943 GCF_019279095.1 Microbacterium sp. BF1
GACGCCGCTGATCATGGCGGCGATCCTGTACCTGATCGTGACGATCCCGCTCACGCGCTTCAGCGCGTGGCTCGAACGACGGATGGCGAAGCAGCGATGATCACCGATCTGATTGATGTCCACGCCCGACCTTGTCACTGAGCGGTCCGACCACGAGCTGACCGAGCGCGAACCCGATCATCGTCCCGGTCAGGGTCAGCTGGATCGCGGCGGCCGTGGTCTGGAAGTCCTCCTCCAGCACCGGGAACGCCGGGAGGTACAGGTCGATCGTGAACGGGCCGAGAGCCGTGAGCGCGCCGAGCAGGATGATGTACAGCGTCCGGCGGCCGAGGGAGATCGCATCTCCGGGGTGCAGCATGACCGGAGCGGTCGCGGGGTTCGCGCCGAGTGTGCGGATCGCGCCGGTCGCGCTCGGGATGCGGATGCTTCCCGTCGCGGTGTGCTCCGGCTGCGGGGCCTGTTGCGCGTCGGCAGCGGAATCGTCCGCCTTCACGACGGGGAGGGAATCAGTGCGGGGAGCGTCGGACACGACGTCCTTCCAGAGTTCGGGGGAATACATGGGTCGAATCGATTCGACCTGGGGAAGCCCCTATGTTACCGCCGCTCTGCCCTCCTCCGACCGCCACAGATCCGAGACGCACCCTGGCAGCTGCGCGGGATGCGTCTCGGATACCGCGTCTCGCGCGGTCAGCGGGAGACGCGGTCGAGCGCCTGCTCGAGGTCGGCGATCAGATCGCTCACGTCTTCGATGCCGACCGAGAGCCGCACGATGTTCTCCGGGACCGCGAGCTCGGTGCCGCGCACGGAGGCATGCGTCATGTCCGGCGGGTACCCGATGAGCGACTCGACGCCGCCCAGCGACTCGGCGAGCTGGAACAGCGAGGTGCTCTCGACGAACGCCCGTGCCGTGTCGGCTCCCGCGGCGAGCCCGAACGACAGCATCCCGCCGAATCCGCTCATCTGCTTCGCGGCGATCTCGTGGCCGGGGTGCGAGGGCAACCCGGGGAAGTACACCTGCGCGAACTCCGGACGCTCCTGCGCCCACTCGGCGATGGCCTGCGCGTTCTCGGAGTGCTGCCGCATCCGCAGCGCCAGGGTCTTGATGCCGCGAGTGGTCAGCCAGGCATCCAGCGGCGCGGAGACGGCACCGACCGCGAACTGCTGGAACTTGACCTGGTCGAAGAAGCGGTCGTCGGCGAACACGACCGTGCCGCCGAGCACATCCGAGTGCCCGCCCAGGTACTTGGTCGTGGAGTGCACGACCACATCGGCGCCGAGCGCGAGCGGCTGCTGCAGCGCCGGCGAGGCGAAGGTGTTGTCCACGACGACGATCAGACCGGCCGCGTGCGCGATCTCGGCGATCAGGGCGATGTCGACGATCTTCAGGAGCGGATTGCTCGGCGTCTCCAGCCACACGACCTTCGTCTCGGGACGGATCGCCGCACGGAGGGCATCGACGTCGGAGAGCTCGACCGTCGTGGTCTCGATGCCCCAGGGAGCGAGCACGCGGGTGAGCAGCCGGTACGTGCCGCCGTACACGTCGTTGCCCAGGAGGATGTGGTCACCCGGCTTCAGGATCCCGCGCAGCAGTGCATCCTCGGCGGCGAGTCCGGATGCGAACGACAGCGCGCTCGCACCCCCTTCCAGGGCCGCGAGCTGCGTCTCGAGCGAGGAACGCGTCGGGTTGCCCGCACGGTTGTACTCGTATCCGCCGCGCAGACCGCCGACGCTGTCCTGCACATGCGTCGAGGACTGATAGATCGGCGGGATGATCGCGCCCGTGACGGGGTCTGGCGCTTGTCCTGCGTGGATGGCAAAGCGTGGGACCGCGCCGCAGAGGCCATGTACATCCCGTACAGCGAGGGGCTCGGGATCCATCCGCAGGATTCCCTGTTCCTCGAGCGCGAGGTGTGGGATCTGGCCAACACACCCGCCGAGCAGCG
>NZ_JAGYWT010000461.1:0-1932 GCF_019279095.1 Microbacterium sp. BF1
CCGGCAGCGGCCGGGGATGCCATCCGCGCACTCGCGTCCCGAGTCGGAAGCCGCAGCCGATGACCGCGAACTCGGCCGGCCACAGGGACGACACCGCCCTTCGTCGCTTCAACCGCACGGCGGAGATCGCGACGACCGATGTGATCCGCACCTATTCGACGTCGTTCGGGCTCGCCACCCGTCTTCTCGGAAAGCGCCATCGCCAGCACGTGCGCAACATCTATGCCATGGTGCGCATCGCCGATGAGATCGTCGACGGCGTGGCCGCCGAGGCAGGGCTGGACGTCGCCGCGCAATCGGCCGCCCTCGATTCCTACATCGCCGAGACTCATCGATCGATGCGCAGCGGCTACAGCAGCGACCTGATCCTGCATGCGTTCGCACGGACCGCACGGGAGTGCGGGATCGGCGAGGACCTGACACAGCCGTTCTTCGATTCGATGCGCGCGGACATCGAGGAAGACGCCGGCTTCGCCGCCTACGACATCGACGCCCATGCGGCGTACGTCTACGGCTCCGCCGAGGTCGTGGGTCTCATGTGTCTGCAGGTCTTCCTGCGCGGGGTCGAGCGCACGCCCGAAGAGCTCGAGACCCTGCGCCACGGTGCACGCCAGCTCGGTGCGGCGTTCCAGAACGTGAACTTCCTCCGAGACCTCGCAGACGACACCGACCGACTCCACCGCGGCTACCTCGGTGGGACCGCGCGTCTGACGGATGCCGATCGGGACGCATGGGTTGCGACCGTGTTCCGGCAGCTGTCCGACGCCCGCGACACGATCCCGCTGCTGCCGAAGGACGCCCGTGCGGCGGTGCGCAGCGCCCTGGCTCTGTTCGCCGCGCTCACCCGACGTGTGTCCCAGACACCTGCCGACGTCCTCTACCGACGCCGCGTGCGCGTTCCCGATCCGATCAAGGCCGCACTCGCCACCCGCGCCGTCCTCACCACCGCGATGGAGCGCGACCGATGAGCCGGGTCGTGGTCATCGGTGCAGGAGTCGCCGGTCTCGCGACAGCGGGCCTGCTCGCTCGGGACGGGCACGAGGTGGTCGTGCTCGAGAAGAACGACCGCGTGGGCGGACGCGCGGGGACGATCGAGCGCGACGGCTTCCGCTTCGACTCCGGCCCCTCGTGGTACCTCATGCCCGAGGTCTTCGACCACTTCTTCGCGATGATGGGCACCTCGACCGCGGAGCAGCTCGACCTCATCCGCCTCGACCCCGGCTACCGGGTGTTCCGCGCCCCGGACGCGACGGATGCCGACCGCTCCCCCGTGACGGTGCCCGCCGGACGCGAGCAGGTCACCCGGCTCTTCGAAGAACTGGAGCCCGGCTCCACAGCGGAGCTCGACTCCTACCTCGACTCCGCGCAGCATGCCGGAGCGATGGCGCAGAAGTACTTCCTCTACAACCCGTTCGCCCGCATGCGCTCGCTCCTCGCACCAGAGGTGCTCCGGGCGCTGCCTCGCCTCGCCACCCTGCTCGGAACGCGGCTGCAGTCCTTCGCTGCCCGACGCTTCACGCACCCCGTGGTGCGCCAGATCCTCGGCTACCCCGCGGTGTTCCTCGGAACCGACCCCCGAAGCGCGCCGGCGATGTACCACCTCATGAGCGCGCTCGATCTCGACCAGGGCGTCAGCTATCCGCAGGGCGGTTTCTGGCGTGTGATCGAGCGGATCGAAGCGCTGGCCCTCGACGCGGGGGTACGGATCATCACCGAGGCGAACGTCACCGGAATCCGCACGCAGGACGGCGCCGACGGCACCCGTGTGACGGGTGTCGGCTGGGTCGACGGCGCCGGTTCCTCGCACATCGAGAGCGCCGATGTGGTGGTCTCCGCGGCCGACCTGCACCACACCGAGACCACTCTGCTCCCGCCCTCGCTGCAGACCTACCCCGAGTCGTGGTGGGCGCGACGCACCAGCGGACCGGGCGG
>NZ_JAGYWT010000462.1:0-1931 GCF_019279095.1 Microbacterium sp. BF1
TCTCGGTGAGCGTGCCGATCTGGTTGACCTTGACGAGCAGCGAGTTCGCGACGCCGCGCTTGATGCCGTCGGCGAGACGCTGCGGGTTGGTGACGAACAGGTCGTCGCCGACCAGCTGCACCTTGCTTCGACTACTCCGCGAACTTCCTCTGGATGACGTTCGGCGAAGAGGCGGACGACGTTGTGGTGGATGCCTTCAACCGCTCGATGATCCTCTACGCCGAGCACTCCTTCAACGCCTCCACGTTCACCGCGCGCGTGATCACCTCGACCCTGAGCGACATCTACTCGGCGGTCGTCGGCGCGATCGGCGCGCTCAAGGGTCCGCTGCACGGTGGCGCCAACGAGGCCGTGCTGCACATCTTCGACGACATCGGCACGGCCGAGAACGTCGTGCCGTGGCTCGATAAAGCACTCGCCGAGAAGCGCAAGATCATGGGCTTCGGGCACCGCGTCTACAAGAAGGGAGACTCGCGTGTGCCGACCATGAAGGCCGCGCTCGACACTCTCGTGGAGCATTACGACCGCGCCGACGTCGCCGCTCTGTACGACGCTCTCGAGTCGGAGTTCGTGGCGCGCAAGGGCATCTACCCGAACCTCGACTACCCCTCGGGCCCGGCCTACAACCTGATCGGCTTCGACACGCTGACCTTCACGCCGCTGTTCGTGGCGGCGCGGGTGACGGGCTGGACCGCGCACGTGATCGAGCAGGCCGGATCCAACGCGCTGATCCGTCCGCTGTCGCACTACGACGGCCCGGACGAGCGGCACGTCGCGGTCTGAGCGTCGCGGTCAGCGGGTGAGCCAGCTCCGCAGGGACCGGGTCACGAACGGCAGCACCCAGTACGCCATGATCGGCGTGAGCACGAGGGTGGTGGCCAGCACCCGCGCCCAGATCGGCAGCTCGTTCCACCCCGGCACGGGGCTCATCGCGTAGGTGAACGCGAGGTTCACGGGGAAGAAGCCCAGCCAGATCGAGGTCGCCTGCTTCCACCGCGGGGGAGCGGGGGCGACGGTGACCGTCTCGGTCGTGCCGTCGGCGGACGGCAGCGTGATCGTGCCGGTGGTCGGCTCGTCGAACCAGCCCTCGATCCCGGTGCGGCGCTTGGAGCGCTCGCTGCGCACGAAGCCCTGGCCCATCGACAGCCACCAGGCCCGCTCTGCCGACTGCTCCCAGGCGGTGAGCGAGTCCTCGCTCGCGAACCGGTAGAGCATGTGCCACACCTGCGAGTCCTCGCCGGCGCGCACCCAGCCGGAGCCGAGGAAGCCCGGGTACTTCGTCGCGAGGTTCACCCCCGTCTGCACCCAGGCGGTCGCCTCGACGATGCGCTCGGGGTCGACTTCGCGGCGAATGGACACGGTGAGGGGTTCGGACATGGTGGGGTCCTCGGGGAACGGGCGCCCGGGGTCGGGGCGTCGAAGCGGATGCGCCAAGGGTGGCGGCGCACCGTCGATTCTAATTCGGATGCGGCGTGCTCCCGGCCGCTCCCGCCTCCACGAGGAGGACCCCCGCCGACCCGATTCGGCGGGGGTCTCGCGGCGTGGAGCCGCGACGGGAGCGAGAGCGCTCACCGTGTGCGCGGTAGACGTGACACCCGATCCGGTCTGAGTCTCTGTCCGCGCACCTGCAGTTGTACCCGGTCGAGATGACGCGGCGGTGAACACGGCGCGAACAACCTCGATCGACGCAGACGCCGCCGTGCGCGCGGAATGCAAGGATGTCCTAGTAAATGTCCGGCCCTCCGAGTAAACTCCCCAATGTGCCAACGACGGCACGGAGGGATGTCACACAATGACTCGTACTATCCCGCACTTCGTGGGCGGATCGCTTCTCACTCCCGACTCCGGTCGGTTCGCCGACGTGTTCGATCCGAGCACCTCGTCGGCCGAGGCGAGCGGCACGCGCGCCTGCACGGCGCCGGTGCTCGGAT
>NZ_JAGYWT010000463.1:0-1930 GCF_019279095.1 Microbacterium sp. BF1
GGCCAGGTCGGCCACGCGCATCCGCAGGTCGTCGAGGTCTCCCGGCCGATACAGCCATCCGTCGATCCCCATGCGCACGAGATCGAGCGGGCCGCCGCGACCCGTGGCGACGACGGGGACGCCGCTCGCGTGCGCTTCCTGCAGGGTCTGCCCGAAGGTCTCACTCTCTCCCGGGTGCACGAACAGGTCGAACGACGCCATCGCCGACGCCAGCGCTCCGCCTTCGAGGTGGCCGAGGAACAGAGCGTCGGGGAGCCGGCTCTCCAGCCGGGCTCTGCTGGGTCCGTCCCCGACGATCACCAGACGCGTCCCCGGGATGCCACGGAGCGCGGCGAGGTCCTCGACCTGCTTCTCGGGAGCGAGGCGTCCGACGTAGCCGATGACGACTTCGGCGCCCCAGCCGGCGCGGAGCGCGCTCTCTCGCCGGGAGGGGTGGAAACGCTCGGCATCGACTCCTCTCCCCCAGCGTCGGACGCGATCGATGCCGAGCGCGGCGAGTTGCTGGGCCGCATCCGCCGATGGCGCCAGAGTCATCGTCGCGCGCCGGTGGAGACGAGTGATGTGAGTGTGGGCGATACCTGTGGTGGCGGCGATCCCGTAGCGCTCGGTGTACGCCGCGACGTCGGTCTGATACGCGGCGACGGCGGGGAGGTCCAGGCGTTCGGCCGCGAGCACCCCTCGCCAGCCCAGAGCGAACGGAGAGGCGAGGTGCACCACATCGGGCTGGAAGCGAGCGAGCGAGGCGGCGACGCGGCGAGCGCTCGACGTGCCGACCCTGACGTGACGGTACCCCGGGAGCGGGAGGCTGGGGATCGCTTCGATCCTGGCCCCGCTGATCTCGGTCGGTGCGCCGACGGCGGCGGGCGCGATCACGTGCGCCTCGTGTCCTCGCCGTTCGAGGTGGCGAAGGATCTGCAGCACCGACCCGGTGACGCCGTTCATGTGCGGAAGAAAGGACTCCGTGACGATCGCTACTCTCACAGCCCCAGGATGACGGGCCTCGGGGCCGTGTTCGCCGCAGACGCCCCTGCGCACCAGATGTTCACCGGATGCTGGAGAGCGGGTCACCGGCTATCCGGTCTTTGGTTCCCGTTCACCCGTTGCGGGCACAGTGGGCGACGTGCCGATGGATCTGCTGACCGCATCGCTCTCGAGCCCGTGGAGTCTGGTGCTGATGAGCCTGCTGGTGGTCGGGGATGCCTTCTTCGTCGTGGTGCCGGGCGAGGTCGCGGTGACCGCACTCGGTGCCATCGCGGTGACGACCGGTTCACCACCACTTTGGGCCGTGGTGTTGTGTGCCGCGGTCGCCGCGACCGTCGGAGACGCGTGCTGCTACCTGATCGGGCGATCGGTGGGTACGCAGCGATGGCGGTGGATGCGGGTCCCCCGCGTGCAACAGGCTCTGGCGTGGGCCCGACGCCGATTGGACGGCGGGATGGCGACGGTGCTGTTCACCGCCCGGTTCGTGCCCTTCGCGCGACTGGCGATCAACCTGGTCGCGGGGGCCTCGCGCATCCCTCCTTCCCGCTACCTCGCCCTCGTCGCCCTCGCTGCGACCGGGTGGGCGCTGTACCAGGCCGCCGTAGGGGCGGCCGTCGCGGCGATCCTCCCCGGTGGACCGCTCGTCGCGGTGCCCGTGTCGATCGTGCTCGCGATCGGGCTCGGAGCGCTGATCGACGTGTGTGTGCGACACCGGCGAGGGTGACCCGCCAGAGCGCGTGCTCTAGGCTCGGGGCATGAGCACCGAAGAAGGCGCCTCCTCCTCCGAGGAGATGAAGCGCAAGTTCAAGGAAGCGCTCGAGAAGAAGAACGCGCACCACCGGCAGGGCGAGGCACACCTCGACGGCGACTCCGCCGTGCACAGTGCGAACGCCCCGCAGACCCGGCGCGAGTTCCGACGCAAGAGCGGTTGACCGCGCGGATGCGGGAG
>NZ_JAGYWT010000464.1:0-1929 GCF_019279095.1 Microbacterium sp. BF1
CAGCGCGAGGCGCGAGGCGTGGCGCACGACGTCGTGGTTCGACAGCACCCAGGTGCTGGGGGCGCCCACCGCGCCGAAGTCGTCGAGGGACTCGCGGATGACATCGCCCAGCGCCTTCGCATCCCACGGCGTCATCAGATACGGGAAGTTGAAGGTCTGGTGCATCTCGTCCGGACGCACCCAGAGAGCGGTCTGCTTGAGCGTCGGCATCCAGGCCTCGCCGCACAGCGCGCGGTCGCCGTCGTATTCGGCGAGCACCTTGTGCCAGTCGCGGTAGATGTCGTGCACGCCGTCCTGACCCCAGTACGGCACGTTCGACTCGCCGCCGCCCATGGAGTCGGCATCGCTCGGGGGCGTGTAGTCGGGCAGGCCGTCGGCCTTGATCATGCCGTGCGCCACGTCGACGCGGAAGCCGTCGACACCGCGGTCGAGCCAGAAGCGCAGGATGGAGCGGAACTCCTCGCGCACCTCTTCATTGGTCCAGTCGAAGTCGGGCTGGGTGGCGTCGAAGATGTGCAGGTACCACTGGCCGGGGGTGCCGTCGGCCTCGACGACGCGCTCCCACATGCCGCCGCCGAACACCGACTCCCAGTTGTTCGGCGGAAGCTCGCCGTTCTCGCCCTTGCCGTCGCGGAAGATGTAGCGCGCGCGCTCGGGGCTTCCCGGCGCGGCCTTCAGTGCCTGCTGGAACCAGACGTGCTGGTCGGAGGAGTGGTTCGGCACCAGGTCGACCACCACGCGGATGTTGCGTGCGTGGGCCGCTTCGAGCATGTCGTCGAAGTCGGCGAGCGTGCCGAACAGCGGGTCGACGTCGCGGTAGTCGGCCACGTCGTAGCCGGCGTCACGCTGCGGGCTGGTCATGAACGGGCTCAGCCAGATCGCGTCGACGCCGAGCTCCTGCAGGGCGTCGAGCCGGCTGGTGATACCCGGCAGGTCGCCGATGCCGTCACCCGAGGCATCCGCGAAGGAACGGGGGTAGATCTGGTAGATGACGGCGCTGCGCCACCACTCGGAACCGGGGGCTGCGATCTGCTCAAGCTGTGCCATGGGAACAGGCTAGTGCAAACGCTTACATTCATGCCAGAGCAGGGATCGAATCGGTTCGGTGACGGGAGCCGTGCGCGGGCGTGCGGGCGTTTGCACGAGGATTCGCCGGATGCATGAGCTCTTCGCCCGCGGGGGTCATGCATCCGTCACGGTCTCATGCCGGTGTCGTCGGCGGCCCGATCGCAACCGGGGAGTAGGGTGAGGCATCCGATGAGTGGAGGCTGTCATGGTTCCCGAGATCAACTACTGGGCGGTCCTGCTGGCCACCGCGTCGAGCATGATCGTCGGCTCGATCTGGTATGCCCCGAAGGTGTTCGGCACGCGGTGGTCGAAGCTCGCGAACGTCGACATGGACCGTCCGGCGGCGACGGCGGTCTGGCCCATCATCACCACCGTGATCGTGAGCTTCATCACGGCATGGGTGCTCGCCGGAGCCTCCTCGATCGCCTGGCACTTCTACGGCGGATCGTACTTCTGGGGTGCCATCGTCACCGCGGTGACGCTGTGGGCGGGCTTCACGGCCGCCCATTTCATCACGCATGACGCGTTCGAGGGGCGCTCGACCAGGCTCACCACCCTGAACATCGCTCACGAGCTGGTGACCGTCGTCGTCATGGCGCTCATCATCGGCGTCTGGCCGCCGGCGATCGCCTAGCGAACCGCCCGAACTCCGGGGATCGGGGGCGGTCAGCGGATCGCCGCGCATCGGATTCGCCGATGGGAGAGGCATCCCTAGACTTTCGCCGCTTCTGCGGTCTCGACGGGGCTGTCAGTGTGGGTCTCGTGGCCTCCGGGCCGCCCGCGTGGTCCTGACGGCGCGCGGCTCTGACCGAGGGGTCCCGATGTCCGGTTCTTCGCGCCGATCGGCGCCGTGGACGATCG
>NZ_JAGYWT010000465.1:0-1925 GCF_019279095.1 Microbacterium sp. BF1
CCGATCACCATGTAGCGCGCATCGGCCGCGCTGGGCTTGACGGAGAACGACACTCCTTCGGACTCGGCCTTTCGGACGCCGTCGACGTACAGCCGTGCATCCTGACCGTCATACCAGGCGGTCACGTGGTACCACTGGCCGTACTTCAGGCTGACCGCCGGACGAGGCGAGGCGTACCAGAACTGCAGCTCGTACGTCGTCGCGCTGGTGCCGACGGCCTCGAGACCGATGCCGCCGCTCTGCATGCCGCCGAACACGTCGACGTATCCGCCGGCGATCGCGTCGAGACGGAAGGTCGCATCGAGGGTGAAGCCGTCCTGCAACGCTGCATACTCCGCGTCCGTCCACTTCGGAGTGCGGATGCCGGTGGCAGCCCCCTCCGCGCCGATCACGACATCGGATCCCACGGCGGGATCGTTCTCGATCCGGGCATCGGCGCCTGCGGTGAGCGGACGCGCGGCCGGAGAGGAGTCGCTCGCCGTGCCGCCCGCGAAGCCGACATCCAGGAGATCAGCCGTGGGCAGGGCAGCGCGGAGGTCGTCGAAGGTCAGGCTGCTGGGGTCGAAGGGCCCCTCACCGCCGCTGCCCTCGGTGCTCGTGAACCGGGCCGTCAACGCCGACCCCTCCTTGCCCCAGGCGTTGATGGGGGTGACCCGCACCTCGTACTCCTTTCCGGGGAGCAGGTTCCACACCTCGTGCCTGCGGTCGGCAGGCATCGGCAGGTTGTAGAAGCCCGACCACTGCAGGAAGGAGTTGACCTCCTCGCCGGTGGCCACGTCGACCGTCGAGTAGCGGTACTTGTGCACGATGTCGCCGACGGAGTTCGGCGCGGGGACGGCCTGCGGGAACGAGACCATCGCCTTCGCGCTCGCGATGTCGCCCACGGTCACGGCCGCACCCTCCGGCCAGACCGGTCCTGCGGACTGGCTCGCTCGGTAGGTGTCGTTGAACGGGAACCGCTCGTCGTAGCTCTTGGTCTCATCCACGGAGTCAGCCACGTCCCAGGTCCACGTCTGGTCGATCCACTGATCGGCGAGCAGGTCGTAGTTCTTGATGGTGACGGTGGTGCCGGTGATCTCGACGATGGCCGTCTGGCGGTTGTTGCCCGCGTCATCCGGCGTGGTGTCGTTGCCGCGGCTGGTCGGGCTCGAGTTCACGACACCGGACTCGAACTCGTAGTACGCCAGCGGCGGCGCGTTCACGGTGGTGAATCCCTGAGTGGACCGCTCGCCGCTCCGGTTCTCCTGGCCCTGCCAGATCGAGGTCGGGATGTTCTGCGGCGTGTGGATGTGACCACCCCAGACGACAGCCTGCGGGAAGTCATCGAACACGGACTGGAAGCCGTCGCCGCAGCCGCTGGAGAGACCGGTGCCGTACCACTCGTTCGAGACGTAGTGGGTGCACTGGAGCGGGTGGTGCACCAGCACCATGACGGGCTTGTTCGGGTCCTCGGCCGTGGCGGCCGCCAGCCTCTGCTGCAGCCAGGACTGGGCGTAGGCGTAGTTGCCGCCGCTCGCTCCCGAGGGCTTGCCCGTGTCGGGGTCGATGGTGCCGCTGCCCGGCGACACCGTGATGACGTGGTAGCCGTTCACGGTGTAGTCGGCGTTCGGCTTCTGACCGCCCGTCGCCTGCGTGAACAGGTCGTACGACGAGATGCCCGAGACATCGTGGTTTCCGAGCGACGCGATCGCCGGGATGCCGAGGCCTGCCTTCGAATCCATCGTCTGCTTGAGCCCGGCGAACTCGCCCGGCGTCGCACTGTTGGTGAGGTCGCCGACGAACAGGGCGGTCTGCACGTTCTCCTGCGCCCAGAAGTCGTAGGCCTCGGCGAGCTCGTCCCAATTGACGTGGATGTCACCGATCGCCGCGAAGCGCACGTCCGGTCCTCCGGCCTCGACCGCCGGCCCCGCTGCGACGCTCGGAGC
>NZ_JAGYWT010000466.1:0-1916 GCF_019279095.1 Microbacterium sp. BF1
GGCGCCGCGGCGGACGACGATGGCGCGCAGACGCAGGCCGCTGCCTCCGCCGGTGTGGGCGATGAGGATGCGGGCGAGGAGGCGACCGATGCGTCCGAAGCCGTAGAGCACGACGTCGGTGGGTTCGGCGGCGACGGCTCCCATCGCGGGCGCGAGCACCTCGGCGAGGTAGGTCTCCAGCGGCTGCCCGCTCTCGGCGTGTCCGGCGACGAGCCGGGCGACGTCGAGGGAGGAGGCGCCGGGAGCAAGGGCATGGATCGCTTCCAGCACGGCGAGGCTGTCTTCGATCGGGAGCCGCTCATGCCCGAGCTGCGCGACGCGCTCGTGCACTTCGACGAGGCCGGTCGCCGACAGGCCGAGCAGCCGGTGCCCGTGGAGAGAGGTGACCACGTCGTGTTCGCGTCGGAGCGCCCCGATGAGCGGGATCATCCGCTCCGCCAGCTCTTCGCTCTCAGTCCAGTCGTCGCGGTGTGCCGCGGAATCGTTCATCTGCGTCCTTGCATGTGTGAGCGCGCGCCGAGATCGCCGGCGCGCGGGTTGCCGGGTGAATCGGGGGATGCATTCAGCGTACAAGTCGCGGGAACGCGTGCCGAATCGGGATCCTGGCCAAACCGCCCCGACGTCGGCTGCCGGGGGTAGTGTCGGCCTGTGGCATCCTTCGCTCCGCTCCAGCGGCTCGTCATCTCCATCGCGGTGCTCGCGTCATTCGTGACCTTCCTCGACGGCACGGTCGTGAACGTCGCGCTACCCGCGATCAGTCGTGAGCTCGGCGGCGGCATCACCACCCAGCAGTGGGTCGTCGACGCGTATCTCATCACTCTGAGCGCTCTGATCCTGCTCGCCGGTTCGGTGTCGGACGCCTACGGCCGTGTGCTCGTGATGCGGATCGGACTGATCGCCTTCGGCGTCTCCTCCATCGCGGTCGCCGCAGCGTTCGATCCGCTCACACTGATCATCGCCCGCGCCGCCCAGGGAGCCGCGGGGGCGCTGCTGGTGCCCAGCTCGCTCGCCCTGATCACCGCCACGATGCGCGCCGACGTGCAGTCGCGGGCCATCGGAGTATGGACTGCCTTCACCACCGGTGCGCAACTGGTCGGTCCGCTGCTGGGCGGGCTCTTCGTCGACTACCTCTCCTGGCGCTTCGTGTTCCTCATCAACGTCATCCCGATCGGGATCACGCTCCTGCTGCTCTCCCGCCTGCGTCTGCCCGAGCATCCCCGCGGCATCACCGTCGACTGGTGGAGCGGGGCGCTGTGCGCGATCGGTCTCGGCGCCGTGGTCTTCGCGCTCATCGAGCAGCCGAACCTGGGATGGCAGTCGCCCGCGATCTGGATCCCCGCGGTGGCCGGCGCCGCCCTGTTCGCGCTGTTCCTGTGGCGCCAGCAGCACTCCGCGTCGCCCCTCATGCCGCTGTGGCTGTTCCGCGTGCGCGACTTCGGCTGGGGCAACCTCGCCACGTTCTTCGTCTACGCCGCGCTGTCGCTCAACGGCTTCGTGGTCGGCGTCTACCTGCAGCAGGGCGCGGGGCTCAGCGCGACCGCCGCAGGCCTGGCGAGCCTCCCCATGACGATCCTGATGATCCTCGTCAGCTCGCGCGCGGGTCAGTGGGCGGGCCGATGGGGACCGCGTATCTTCATGACGGTCGGACCGCTGCTCATGGCCGTCGGCGCCCTGATGCTGCTTCTCGTCTCCACCGACTTCGACTACTGGTGGCAGGTGCTGCCGGCCATGATCGTGATGGGTCTCGGACTCTCCCTCACGGTCGCCCCGCTGACGGCCGCGATCCTCGCTCTTCGCGGTGCTTCACGATCTCCGTGCGGATGATGTATCCGATGAAGATGAAGCCCATCAGGGCGAAGAGAATCCACTGGATCGCGTACGACAGATGGGGACCGGGATCGTCGGTGGGGGAGTCG
>NZ_JAGYWT010000467.1:0-1912 GCF_019279095.1 Microbacterium sp. BF1
GGCGGAGGATCTCGTTCTCTTGCTCGAGCAACCGGATGCGTTTGCGGGCTTCGCGCAGCTCGGTCGCGTCGGCCTGGGTCACACCGGGCTTGATGCCGTCTTCGACGTCCGCGATCTTGAGCCACCGATGCAGCCACGCCTCGGTGGCGAACTTCGACTCGACGAGGGCTTCGGCATCGGCGTACTCGTCGGCCGAGATCGATCCGGTCTCGGCGTCGGTCAGCGAGCGGAACGTGTCCTTGAAACGCTCGATGATCTCGGCGCGCTCGAGCCCGGTCTGACTGCGCAGCGGATCGACGCGCTTTGCGGCGGAGGTCGTGCCCTTGTCGCTGAGCTTCTCGCGACCGATGCGGAGGACCTCGGTCATCACCTGTCCGTCGATGTCGTACGACAGGGTCGCGTGGTGCAGCACTCCCCCGTTGGCGAGGCGCTTCTGGGCAGCACCGCCGATCTTGCCGGTCGGACTCGCGATGTCGTTGAGCGGCTGGTACACCGCGTCGATACCGAGCGAGCGCAGCGCCTGCAGCACCCAGTCGTCGAGGAATGCGTAGGAGTCGGCGAAGGTCATGCCGGCGACGAGCGATGCGGGCACGTACAGCGAGTACGTGATGATCTGTCCGGCCGCCATCAGCATCGTCTCTCGAGGATGCTCGCGCAGCGATCCTCGAGAGTGGTCGTCTCGATCGGGTACGACGTCCCGTTGATCGTGACCTCTCCCGATCCGTTCGCGTGCGTACGCGCCTCGATCTTGGGGAATGTGGGTACTTCGATGCTGCTCATGGTCGTCTCCTGATCTACTGTCCGAGCTGGATTCCGACCGCAGCCATGAAGGGGGCCGGGTCAGTGTTTTCGCCGTTCACCTGGACCTCAAAGTGCAGGTGGCATCCGGTGGATTGTCCGCTGCTGCCGACACGGGCGATCTGCTGACCGCCCTTCACCTTGTCGCCAACCTGGACGAGCATCCCGGAGTCGTACATGTGCAGGTAGCGGGTGGTGACGCCGCCGCTGGCGGCGTCCGTGACGGTGCCGGGGAGTGACGTCGTGACGGTGATCGACACGCTCACTCGTGAGGGTGAGCCGGGGGGCGATGGCCGATGACGCGATCCATTGCTGTGCAGGTCGCGCAGCGCATCCGGCGCGTGCTCGACACTCGGGGTCTGACCGTCGAGTGGCTGGCCGACGCGACCGGGATCAAGCTGCGCACGCTCACCCGGCGGCTGCACCTGACCAGGCCGTGCGGCCTCACCGTCGACGAGCTGAACGCGATAGCCGGCGCGCTCAATGTGGCTCCGGGCGTCCTGCTCCACGATGACCAGGACGGGGCTACCGCTGCGTCTGGGTGAGTTCCTGATCGGCCTTGCTGAGGGCGCGGGCAACCGTCGACTTGCCGACGCTGAGCACTCCGGCGATGTGGTCGAGGCTGCGGTTCTCGGCGCGCATCCGCTGCGCCTGTGCGATCTTCTCCGGCGTCATCTTCGACGGCCGGCCACCGACCCGACCCTGCGCTTTGGCGTGCGCGAGGCCGCGCAGGGTGTTGTCCCGGATCGTGTCGACGCGGAGCTGCGCGAACACGGCCACCATGCCGAACAGGGCGCGGCCCATCGGGGTTGTGGTGTCGATCATCGGCTCCGTGAGGCTCTTGATGTTCACGCCCCGGCGGTCGAGGTCATGCAGCGTCTCGATGATGATCCGCTCCGACCCTCCGAGCCGATCGAGGCGGCGCACCAGGAGGGTGTCGCCCTCGCGGAGGTAGTCGAGGCAGGCGAGCCACTGGGGGCGGTCTGCGACGCGGCTCGACTCGCCGTGGTCAACGAATACTCGAGAAGCGCCGGCCGCGCGCAGCTCGGCCTCCTGAGCGGCGGGGTTCTGCTCCCGCTTCGACACTCGGGCGTAACCGACGACGTTCGTCACT
>NZ_JAGYWT010000468.1:0-1900 GCF_019279095.1 Microbacterium sp. BF1
AGCGCCGCGTTTCCCGCACGCACCGTCTCGTGCAGCACGGCGAGCGCCTGGGGCACGCCGAGATCATCGTCCATCGCCGCCGCGAACGCCGCGGGGAGGCTCTGCGACAGGAAGAACCCGATGCCGTCTCCGGCAACACGTGCGGCGCGCTGCTGGAAAGTGCTGATCCGACTCAGAGCCGCTTCGGCCTCCGCCCACGACGAATCGCCGAGGTCGAGGCTCGACCGGTAATGAGCGGCGGCGAGCGCGTAGCGCACCACCAGCGGATCGTGCGCGGCCAGCACGTCTGCTGCCAACGTGAAGTTCCCGAGCGACTTCGACATCTTCTGGCCGTCGACGGTGACGAGACCGTTGTGCATCCAGTAGCGCGCGAAGCCGTCACCTGCCGCCGTCGACTGGGCGAGCTCGTTCTCGTGATGCGGGAATCGCAGGTCGAGCCCACCGCCGTGGATGTCGAACTCGGGCCCGAGATAGCGCTTCGACATCGCGGAGCACTCGATGTGCCATCCCGGACGCCCGGCGCCCCACGGCGACGCCCAGGTGGCGTCTGCCGGCTCTTCGGGCTTGCTGCCCTTCCACAGGGCGAAGTCCTGCGGATTGCGCTTGCCCCGAGGGTCGGCGTCCTCCGCGGCTTCCATGGCATCGAGGGATTGATGGGTGAGCGATCCGTAGTCCGGCCAGGAGCGCACGTCGAAGTACACGTCTCCCGAACCGTCAGGGGCGGGATATGCGTGACCGCGCTCGATCAGCAGCGCGATGAGCTCCTGCATCTGCGGCACCGATGCCGTGGCTCGCGGCTCGTACGTCGGGGGCAGGATGCCGACCCCCGCGTAGGCCGCGCTGAACTCCTGCTCCATGCGATACGCGAGCGCCCACCACGGCTCGGAGTCGGTGGCGTTCGCGAGCACCTTGTCGTCGATGTCGGTGACGTTGCGCACGAAGGTGACCCGACCGTGGCGGTACTGCAGCCAGCGGCGCAGCAGATCGAAGCTCAAGGCCGCCCTGACGTGCCCGATGTGGGGGCCTGATTGCACCGTGGGTCCGCACACGTACATCGTGATGTTCTCGGGATCGAGAGGCACGAAGTCGCGCAGCTGCTGCGCGCGGGTGTCGTAGAGGCGGACTGTCACCGCTCAAGCCTACTCGGGGACGGCTGAGCGCCCGCCTTCAGATGACGATGAACGCCGGGAACCACCGACGCGATGGCCGTCACCGCGATGCCCTCTCCCCTGCCGGGGAACCCGAGCCCGTCCGTGGTCGTCGCCGTCACGGACACCGGAGCGCCCAGGACGGCGGACAGAACCCCTTCGGCCTCGGCCCGCCGCGGGCTGAAGCGCGGTCGATTGCCCTGGAACTGCACCGAGACGTTGCCGATCTCGAACCCGGCTTCGGCCAGCAGCTCCCGGGTGCGAGCGAGGAAGACGTCCGCATGCGCGCCGGCGTACTCGGGGTGGGAGGTGCCGAAGTGCTCTCCGATGTCACCGAGCCCCGCGGCACCCAGCAGCGCGTCGACGATCGCATGGGCGACGGCGTCTCCGTCCGAATGACCGGAGAGGGGCTGCTCCCCCGGCCACTCGAGGCCGGCGAGCCACAGGTTCCCCTCGCCCCCGAAGGCGTGGACGTCCGTGCCGATGCCCACCAGGGGGGTGACGGTCGCCGCGACGCTCGCACCCAGCAGGTGGCGGGCGCGCTGGAGGTCAGCGGGCGTGGTGATCTTGAAGGCGCGTTCCGAACCGGCGATGTACCGCACGGGGTGGCCGGCCGCCGAGAACAGGGCCGCATCATCGGTGTACTCGATCCCGCTGTCGCCGGCGGCAGCGTACGCCGCCTCGAGCGGGCCCCTCGGAAACCCCTGCGGCGTCTGGGCCGCAGCGAGCTCGGAGCGGTCGACAGCCCCGAC
>NZ_JAGYWT010000469.1:0-1899 GCF_019279095.1 Microbacterium sp. BF1
GCGCGGCGCGCAACGCGCCGCTGCGGATCGCGAACGGCAGCAGCAGCAGAGCGGCGATGAGCGTGCGCCCCGCCACGATCGCCGGGGGCGAGAACGACTCGACCGCGACGCTGATGAACAGATACGGCACTCCCCACAGCAGCGCCATGGCTCCGAAGAGAAGCCAGCCGCGACGCGAGAAACCCGCGTTCGGGCTCACAGGATCCGTCGGCCCTCGAAGGCACGCCCGAGGGTGACCTCATCGGCGTACTCGAGGTCGCCGCCCACGGGCAGCCCGGAGGCGAGGCGGGAGACCGTGATCTGCATCGTCGTCAGCAGACGGCTGAGGTAGCTCGCAGTCGCCTCCCCCTCGAGGTTCGGGTTGGTGGCGAGGATGACCTCCTGCACCGTGCCGTCGGCGAGACGGGTCATGAGCTGGGCGATGCGCAGATCGTCCGGTCCGATGCCGGCGATGGGGCTGATGGCTCCGCCGAGCACGTGATAGAGGCCGCGGAACTCCCTGGTGCGCTCGATGGCCGCGACGTCTTTCGCGTCTTCGACCACACAGATCAGTGCCTGGCTGCGACGCGGGTCACGGCAGATGGCGCAGCGCTCCTGCTCGGCGACGTTGCCGCAGATCTCGCAGAACCGCACACGGATGCGGATCTCGCTGAGCAGCTCGGCAAGACGTGCGACGTCGAACGTCGGCGTCTGCAGGATATGGAAGGCGATCCGCTGGGCGGATTTCGGGCCGATGCCGGGGAGCCGACCGAACTCGTCGATCAGCTCCTGAACGATGCCGTCGTACATCAGGAGAACCTCGTCGGGGGCTCGTAGGGCTCTTCGCGCAGGAACGTCGCGCCGAGCACATGTCGGTGTGCCGATGCCGCGATGGATGCTGGAGCTCGGAGCGATCGGCATGCGCACCGAGACCGAGCTGATCCTGAAGAGCCGGTGGGTGCTGCCGGAGAAGCTCGCCGCGGCCGGGTTCGAGTTCCGGTACCCGACGCTCGAAGACGCGATCCGCGAGTCGTTCGACCGCTCGCAGGTCGCTGAGGCCGAGTCCGTCGCCTAGGCGGAGCCCACAGGTCCGGTCGAACCCTCGCCGTCGGTCCCGCGGTTCTTCTCGATCTCCTGGCGCAGCCGCCACTCCTCGATCTCTCGGTCGAGGTCGGCGATCTGCTGCTCGGTCGTCCTGGTGTCCCTCGGCGGTGCCGGACGCACGTCGGTCGGCGCCGCAGGGCGTTCCGCTCTGCGCATCCGCGGCATCTGGATGCCGGACTCGCCGTACTCGCGACCGAGCCCGAACCACAGCAGGCCACCGATCAACGGCAGCAGGATGACGATGATGATCCATGCCAGCTTGGGCAGGAACTTCACCAGCGAGCTGTCCCGCGTGATGATGTCGATCAGCGCGCCGATCATCAGGGCGATGACGAGGAGCGAGAACAGGAACGCCATGGATTCAGGGTAGACGACGCCGCGGCATACCGCTCGGGCTACGGAAGCAGGTGACCGCCGGCGCGGAACAGCTCGTACCACTCGGGGCGGGTGAGCTCGATGTCGGCGCCGGCCGCCGCGTCCTGCACCCGCTGCGGCGTCGTGGTGCCGAGGACGACCTGCATGCCCGCGGGGTGGCGGGTGATCCAGGCGGTCGCGATGGCGATGGGTGTCACGTCATGCGCCGCCGCGAGGCGATCGATCACGGCGTTCAGCTCTGCGTACTCGGGATTGCCGAGAAACACGCCGTGGGAGAAGCCGTCCTGGAACGGCGACCAGGCCTGGATCGTGATAGATCAAGGGTGTGGTCGGCGGTAACCTCCGCGATCACATCGACGACGTGCGCCGCAACCGCAAACTCAACCGTCTGCTCACCGACGTGGAGCTTCCCGTCGGCCCTGCCGATCTCGCGGTCGCGCC
>NZ_JAGYWT010000047.1:0-9557 GCF_019279095.1 Microbacterium sp. BF1
GGCCAGCCGGGAGAGGGCGAGGTACTCGTCGGGGTCGGACCGCGGCGCGTAACCCATCAGCACGCCGATCCCCAGTGCGCCGGCACCCAGCTCCTCCTCCAGCAGGCTCAGCCATCGCCGGCGTTCGGCGGGGGAGGAGGACCGCTGCCAGTCGGGTGTGCCGAGCAGATCCATCGACGCGGTGAAGTCGGCGACGGGCACCCGGCGATCGAGTGCACGTGGCTGTGCAGGTCGACGAAACCCGGTCCGACGATGAGGCCCGTCACGTCCACCACCTCGGCATCGGTCGGCGCCGTGAGCCCGTCGCCGACCGCGGCCACCCGCCCCTGGGTGATCAGCAGATCGGTGATCCGGTCGGTTTCCGTCTTCGGGTCGATGACGCGCCCGCCGCGCAGCAGTGTGTCCACGCCGCCACGATGCCGTGCTGGAGGGAGCCGTTCCGGTGCCGCTCGACGAAACCGGGCGGTGCTTCCGGTGCTCGCGCACAACCCGTCACGCGCGGCAACGGCGTTCGAGTGGTGCACACGCGCGCGCCGCCAGACATAATGTAGTGACGATGTGACCGTGCACACGCGAGGAGGCAAGTGATGTCCACCGCCTCCGAGCGTGCGCGGTTGCCGAGCATCCGCGACGTCGCCAGGCTCGCCGGTGTCTCGCATCAGACGGTGTCCCGAGTGCTCAACGATCATCCGAGCATCCGTCCGGAGACGAAGGCCAAGGTCGTCGATGCGATCTCGGTGCTCGACTACCGGCCGAACCTGGCCGCCCGCGCTCTGGTCACCAGCAAGTCGAACATGCTGGGCATCCTGTCCGCCACGATCGGGGAGTTCGGTCCGACCTCGTCCATCGCCGGCATCGAGGATGCGGCGCGCGAGGAGGGGTACTCGGTCTCGACCCTGAACCTCGCCGACACGACGCCCGAGGCGATCGGCAACGCGGTGCGCCAGCTGTCGCGCGAGCAGGTCGACGGCATCGTGGTGCTCGCACCGCAGGTGCGGGTGTTCCATGTCCTTCGCGGCATGTCGGTGGACATGCCGTTCGTGACCCTGCAGACGGCATCGGGCTCGGACGGGGTGAGCCTGTCCGCCGACCAGGTGGCGGGCGCCAAGGCCGCGACGGCCCACCTGATATCGCTCGGTCACAGCGACATCCTGCATCTGGCCGGCCCGCAGGACTGGATCGAGGCGGAGTCGCGCATGCGCGGGTATCTCGACGGACTGCGCGAGGCCGACCTGCCGACGTTCCCGCCGATCCGCGGCGACTGGACAGCCGACTTCGGCTACTTCGCGGGCAAGGAGCTCTCGCGCCGTCGGGACTTCACGGCGGTGTTCGCCGCGAACGATCTGATGGCGATCGGGCTGATGCACGGCTTCCGCGATTCCGGGGTGCGGGTGCCGCACGACGTGAGCGTGATCGGGTTCGACGACATACCGGTCGCCGCGCACGTGGCTCCGACGCTGAGCACGGTGCACCAGGACTTCCCCGAGCTCGGGCGCCGAGCCGTGCGCATCCTCCTCGCGCAGATCAGGGGAGAGCAGGTGCCGGAGTTCGGCCCGCTGCAGACGATCCTGCGTGCGCGCGAATCCGCCGCAGCACGCTGACCCGTCGCGGGACCGCTCCCAGCCGATCGGGCCGCATGCATCACGGTAGCGACACGAAATCGGCGCGCGGACTTGACAGCGGTTCGTCGTGAGTGGACGATGTAATCCAATGTGAACGGTCACATCGAAGGTGACCGCACGTCGCGAGGAAAGATCCGTGAGCACCACAGCAACGTTGCCTACCGTGTCAGGCCCCATCCTGGAGATGCGCAGCATCACCAAGGAGTTCCCGGGGGTCAAGGCACTCGCCGACGTCTCGATCACCGTCCGCGCCGGCGAGATCCACGCGATCTGCGGCGAGAACGGCGCCGGGAAGTCGACCCTGATGAAGGTCCTGTCCGGGGTGTACCCCTACGGAACCTACGACGGGGAGATCCTGCTCTACGGCGAGGAGCAGCGCTTCAAGGACATCGCCGCCAGCGAGCATGCCGGCATCGCGATCATCCACCAGGAGCTCGCCCTGATCCCCGAGCTCTCGGTCACCGAGAACATCTTCCTCGGCAACGAGATCCAGCGCGGTGGCCGCATCGACTGGAAGGCCCAGAAGGAACGGGCGATCGAACTGCTCGCCCGCGTCGGGCTGAGCGAAGACCCCGACGTGCAGATCAAGACCCTCGGTGTCGGCAAGCAGCAGCTGATCGAGATCGCGAAGGCGCTCAACAAGGACGTCAAGCTGCTGATCCTCGACGAGCCGACCGCCGCACTCAACGAGAACGACTCGCAGCACCTGCTCGACCTGATCCTGGGCCTCAAAGCCAGGGGCATCGCGTCGATCATGATCAGCCACAAGCTCAACGAGATCGAGCAGATCGCCGACGAGATCACGATCATCCGCGACGGCCGCACGGTCGAGACGCTCGACATCTCGCGCGGGGAGATCAACGAGGACCGCATCATCCGCGGCATGGTCGGCCGCTCGCTCGAGAGCCGCTACCCGGATCGCACCCCCGAGATCGGCGAGGTGTTCTTCGAGGTCAAGGACTGGTGGGTGCAGCATCCGACCGTTCCCGAGCGCATGGTCGTGAAGGGCTCGAACATCAACGTGCGCCGCGGCGAGGTGGTCGGCATCGCCGGTCTGATGGGGGCGGGGCGCACCGAGTTCGCGATGAGCATCTTCGGCCGCTCCTATGGCACCTACCTCTCCGGCGCCCTGATCAAGGACGGCCAGGAGGTCGCCCTGCACGATGTGGCGTCGGCGATCAAGCACGGGCTCGCGTACGTGAGCGAGGACCGCAAGGTGCTCGGGCTCAACCTGCTCGACACGATCAAGCGTTCGGTCGTCGCCGCCAAGCTCTCCAAGATCGCCAAGCGCGGTGTCGTCGACGCCCGCGCCGAGTTCGCCGTCGCGGAGGAGTACCGCAAGGCGCTCCGCATCAAGACGCCCTCTGTGGAGGAGGGCGTCGGCAAGCTCTCCGGCGGCAACCAGCAGAAGGTCGTGCTGGCGAAGTGGATGTTCACCGACCCCGACCTGCTGATCCTCGACGAGCCCACACGCGGCATCGACGTCGGTGCCAAGTACGAGATCTACGCGATCATCAACCAGCTCGCAGCCCAGGGCAAGGGCGTCATCGTCATCTCCAGCGAGCTTCCCGAACTCCTCGGCATCTCCGACCGCATCTACACCGTCTTCGAAGGTCGGGTCACCGACTGCATCCCGGCCGATCAGGCGACACCTGAGGATCTCATGCGCAGCATGACCTCCGCGACCCAGAAAGCATCCGCATGACCACCGACACCACCGCAACGAAGCGCGGCTTCCATTTCAAGGACATCACGAAGATGTTCGGAGGCGGCCAGTCGACCCTCCGTCAGTTCGGCATCCTCGGCAGCCTCGTCGTGATCCTGGTCGTCTTCCAGGTGCTGACCTGGATCTTCAAGGGTCAGGGACTCACGCTCTCGTCGGGCAACCTGATCAACGTCGTCAACCAGTACTCCTACATCCTGATCCTCGCGATCGGCATGGTGATGGTCATCATCATGGGCCACATCGACCTGTCGGTCGGGTCGGTCGCGGCGTTCACCGGCATCATCGTCGCCAAGGCGATGGCGGACTGGAACCTGCCGTGGCCGCTGGCCATCCTCCTCGGCCTCGGCGTGGGCGTGCTGGTGGGCGCCTGGCAAGGATTCTGGGTCGCGTATGTCGGGGTGCCCGCATTCATCGTGACGCTGGCGGGCATGCTGTTCTTCCGTGGCGCGAACCAGTGGGTCGGCGACTCGCAGTCGATCCCCGTCCCGCAGGGGTTCAAGGTCATCGGCGCCGGCTACCTGCCCGAGCTGTCTTTCATCCCCGTGCCGTTCAACGTGCTCACCATGGTCCTCGCCCTGATCGGTGTGCTCTGGATCGTCATCTCGGAGATCCGCACCCGCCGCGCGCAGGCCAAGATGGGTTCGGACATGGCGCCCCGCTGGGTGAGCATCACCAAGGTCGTGCTGATCTCGGCCGTGATCCTCATCGCCGGGTGGCTGTTCGCGACAGGGCGTGAAGGCACCAGCTTCCCGATCTCGGGCGTCATCCTGCTCGCCCTCGTCATCCTCTACTCGTTCATCACGAACAACACCGTTTTCGGCCGCCACATCTACGCCGTCGGCGGCAACCGCCAGGCAGCGCGTCTGTCGGGCGTGAAGGACCGCTGGGTCGACTTCTTCGTCATGATGAACATGTCGGTGCTCGCCTCGCTCGCCGGGATGATCTACGTGGCCCGTGCCACGGCCTCCGGTCCGCAGGACGGCAACGGCTGGGAGCTCGACGCCATCGCCTCGGTCTTCATCGGTGGTGCCGCCGTCTCGGGCGGCATCGGAACCGTGATCGGGTCGATCATCGGTGGTCTCGTGATGGCGTTCCTCAACAACGGACTCGCGCTGCTCGGCGCCGGTGCCGACGTGGTGTCGATGATCAAGGGCCTGGTGCTCCTGTTCGCGGTCGGTGTCGACGTCTGGAACAAGCAGCAGGGCCGCCCCTCGATCATCGGGTTCCTGACGCGCCGGTTCGGTCGCAAGGAAGACCCCGCCCTCGAGACCTTCGACCCGAAGGCGAACTACCCCACCAGCCAGAAGTACGAAGCCCCCGCCGTCGACGAGACGCGCGGAAAGTAAGGGTCGAGTCGCGCACCGCACACGCGCCTTGACCTTCACACACCAGAGAAAGAGATCACATGAAGAAGATGCTTCTTACGGCGACAGCGATCGTCGCCGTGGGCGCTTTCGCCCTCACCGGCTGCTCCTCGGAGCGCGGCGGTGACACCGGCTCCGGGTCGGGGGACGAGGCCAAGGGCTTCGCCGCTGATGCCACCATCGGTGTCGCCCTTCCTGACAAGACCTCGGAGAACTGGGTTCTCGCCGGTCAGCTGTTCACCGACGGCCTGAAGAAGGCCGGATTCAAGCCCGACGTGCAGTACGCACCGGCCAGCAACACGGTCGCCGAGCAGCAGAACCAGATCCAGGCGATGGTCACCGGTGGCGCCAAGGTCATCATCATCGGTGCGAAGGACGGCAAGCAGCTGTCGACGCAGGTCGAGGCAGCCCGCGACGCCGGCGTCACCGTCATCGCGTACGACCGTCTGATCGAGAACACCGAGGCCGTGGACTACTACGTCGCCTTCGACAACTTCAAGGTCGGCCAGCTGCAGGGCCAGGCGCTGCTCGACGGTCTCGCCGAGCGCGCGGGCCACGAGGCGCCGTACAACATCGAGCTGTTCTCGGGTTCGCCGGACGACGCCAACGCTCCCGTGTTCTTCAACGGCGCGATGGACGTGCTCCAGCCGAAGATCGATGACGGCACGCTCAAGGTCGTCTCCGGTCAGACCGAGATCTCCCAGACGGCGACCGAGGGCTGGAAGGCCGAGAACGCTCAGCGCCGCATGGACTCGATCCTCACGTCGACCTACGGTTCCGAGACGCTCGACGGCGTCCTCTCGCCGAACGACACGCTCGCCCGCGCCATCATCACCTCGGTGCAGGGAGCAGGCAAGCCGGTCCCGGTCGTCACGGGTCAGGACTCCGAGGTCGAGTCGGTCAAGTCGATCATGGAGGGCATCCAGTACTCCACGATCAACAAGGACACCACGCTCCTCGTCGAGCAGTCGATCAAGATGGTCGGCCAGCTCCAGAAGGGCGAGGAGGTCGACGTCAACGACACCGAGCAGTACGACAACGGCGTGAAGGTCGTCCCGGCCTACCTGCTTGACCCGATCATCGTCACCAAGGAGAACGCGGCCGAGGCATACGCCAACGTCCCGAGCCTCCTCGAGATCGTGAAGTCGTACCAGTAATCCGGATGCTCCTTCGAGGAACACCCCACAGCACCTCGCTGTGACCGAGAGCCACCCTGACCTTCGTGTCAGGGTGGCTCTCTCGTGTGCGGGCCGTGTCCGTCGCCGTGTTCGTCAGCCGCGGAGTGCGCGCGTCGCCTGACCCGTGCGCTGCAGGGCATCGACGGTCTCGGCGTACCGGCGTTTGGCGACACCGAGGAACAGGCAGTCGACGAGCGTGAGCTGCGCGATGCGGCTCACCATGGCGCCTGCGCGGAAGGTCGACTCGCGCACCTCAGTGAAGAGCGGGTGATCGGCCGCGCGGGTGAGGGGGGAGTCCTTCGCCGACGTGACCGCGATCGTGGTGGCTCCGCTGGTACGCGCCGTCTCCAAGAACCGCACGGTTTCGAGCGTCGAACCGGAGTGGGAGAAGCCGATCGCGACGGTCGATGCGGTCGGCAGCACGGAGACGGCGACGGCCTCGTGCGGATCGGCGGGAATATGCGCGTTCCGTCCGACGCGGAGGAGCTTGTGGGCGAGATCCTCCGCGACGAACCGGCTGGCACCGAGCCCGTAGAGGATGATGCGCTCGGCCCCGTCGATCGCGTCCACTGCCGCTTCGAGCACGGTGAAGTCGAGTCGGGCGACGGTCTCCTCGATCGCCAGCAGTTCGAGCGCCGCCACCTTCGACACCGCCTCCTGCAGGGTGTCGGCATCGGAGATCTCCGACCCATAGGCGCCGCGTGCGGAGAACTGGGCGGCTTCCTTGCCGAGCTCGGCGGCCAGGGCCATGCGCAGCGGGGCGTAGCCGCTGAAGCCGATCGCCCGGCAGAAGCGCACGACCGAAGCGACCGAGGTGTCGCATTCCGCGGCCAGCTCGTTGATCGTGTTGTCGATCACGACGGAGGGGTTCTCGCGGACGACCAGCGCGATACGGGCCAGCGACGGCGTCAGCGTGGAAGCGGCGGCTTCGATCGTCGACTGGATGCTCATCGGTTCTCCGTCTGCTCGGTGTAAATTCTTTTTGCAGAGTCTACTTCGCATGTAGTCTCTTTTCACCACCTGTTTCCACCGATCCCCGGGAGAGTCGATGAGCGCGAAGACGACCGCATCCGTCGATCTCGGCAAGTCCCGGTGCCGCGTCGTGTGGGCACCCCGCTCTCGGCATTCATCGAGATCACCCCGCTCGACCCCGCTCAGCCGGACAACGCCCCCGAGCTGCTCGAGCACCTCGACGCGATCGAGGCCTGCCACTCCATCGCCGGCGACGCCAGCTACATGCTGTTCGTGCGGGTGCCGTCTCCCCGTGCGCTCGAAGAGCTGGTGCGCGATGTGAGACTCGCGGCGAACGTCAGCACCCGCACGACCGTGGTGCTGCAGACCTATTACGAGCACCGACCGATCATCCCGGTGGGCTCGACCGAGTAGCAGCCTCTCTGGTGCGCCGCCGATGAACCACTCCCGGAGCGTCGGAGCCCGGTGCTAAGTTTCGAGGCACGTCCGGGCCCTCATCTGCACGTGCATCGATGAGGTCTGACCATCAGGAGCACACATGTCCTTCCAGGCATACCTCGACAACATCGAGACCAAGACCGGTCTCACCCCGCGGCAGTTCATCGAACTCGCCACCGAGAAGGGATTCGACCAGACAACCAAGGCGACGCCGATCGTCGCCTGGCTGAAAGAGGACTACCAGCTGGGTCAGGGGCACGCGATGGCACTCGTGCACGTGATCACCAAGGGGCCGCAGATCAGCGACAAGCACGTGGGCAAGGGCGGCGCTCATGGCGATGCGTCCGACACCCTGTGGCTCGACGGCAAGGACAGCAACCCGAACGCCTGATCCGTCGTCCCGCTGAGGTCGGGCATGGGCCCGGCCAGTAGGATTCCCTGCGTGGCAGCATCCTCCCAGCGCAAGAAGAAGACCCCGACCGCGAAGCGCACGCCGGTCCGCACGAGCGGCAACCCGGCGAAGCGTCCGGCCGTCGAAGCAGGCCCGGTGACGGCTGCCGACTGGATCGGGGCGGCTCGTCTGCGCACCCTCCCTCTCGCGATCGCACCGGTCGTGATCGGCACGGGAGCCGCGCGCAGCACCGGACCCGAGTTCCACTGGGTCATCGCGCTCGCCTGCCTCGCCGTCGCGGTGCTGCTGCAGATCGGCGTGAACTTCACGAACGACTACAGCGACGGCGTCCGCGGCACCGACGCACATCGGGTCGGTCCCGCGCGTCTCACCGCCTCCGGGCGGGTGAAGCCTCGCACGGTCCTGATCATCGGACTGGTGTTCTTCGCGCTTGCCGGCCTCGTGGGTCTGGCGATCGTGGTGCGCACCGGTCAGTGGTGGATGCTCGCGGTGGGCGCGGCCTGCATCGTCGCCGCATGGTTCTACACCGGCGGCAAGCGCCCCTACGGCTACGCCGGACTCGGCGAGGTCTTCGTTTTCGTCTTCTTCGGGCTCGTCGCCACGCTCGGCACGACCTGGGTGCAGATCTTCTCCCTGCCGCAGCAGGCCTGGCTCGGTGCGATCGCCGCGGGGCTGTTCGCCTGTGCGGTGCTGCTCGCGAACAACCTGCGCGACATCGACCAGGACCGCGAGGTCGGCAAGCGCACCCTGACGGTGCTGATCGGGCGCAGGGCGACCCAGGTGCTGTTCACGCTCTTCGTGCTCGCGCCGTTCGGCATCGCGGCCTTCCTGGCCCTGCTGTTCCCGATCGCGTGGATCTCACTGCTGGCTCTGCTGGCGGGGCTCCCGGCGATCGCGATCGTCTGGTCCTACCGTCAGCCGAAGGAGCTGGTCACCGCACTCGCGCTCACGTCGCTGACGTCGCTGCTGTACGCAGGCGCCCTGTTCTGGGCGTTCGTGGGCTGAGCCGGCCTCAGGCCTTGGCGTCGCCGTCGACGGGGCCGGTCGAGCCTTCGATCGCCTCGTCCTCGGCGTCCGCGTCGGCCTGGCCGCCGGAGGAACGGCTCTCGCGGCGCTCCTGCAGCCGGGCGGAGGCATCCGTCAGCGGCGTGCGCAGGAACAGCATCGAGATGCTCATGCCGATCAGTGCGGCGAAGATCGCGGCCAGCCACCAGAACTCTCGGAAGATCGGGAAGATCCAGAGGATGGCGAGCGGGACGAGGAACGCCAGCAGCCGCAGCACGGTGTAGACGAGGAAAGGCGCGGGCTTCTTCACCTCTCCAGTCTACGTTCGCCGCGAAGAGGCTCCGTCGCCGGTGCCGGAGGCGATGCCGAGACGGTTGAGCGGGATACCGCGCACCACGCGCCGCCACGGGTGCTCTCCGAGCGACCACAGCAGCCCGGCCTCGAGGTCGAGGGCCAGATCCTCGCATCCGACCGGGAGTCGGACGGGATCCGGGGTCAGCGCGTCGCGCCGACCGTTCCACAGCGTGCCGGGGTGCAGGCGGTCCGACTGCGAGACGAAGTGGTGGTCCCCCCGGCGGACCGCGCCCTGCATCCGTTTGATGCCGGGGGTGAAGCGGTCCACCTCGGTAAATGCGTCGTCGACGTGCTCGGCGATCGAGAACTCACCGATCCGTCCGCTCTCGTCCGTGCGGTGCTCGCCGATGAGCACGCGGGGGAGGGGGGTGCCGCCGTCGTCGAACTTGTGAGGATTCCGTCACCCGTGGTGGCGTACTCGCTCATGATGACGTGACCGGACTGCTCGCCGCCGAGCGCGTAGCCGCCCTCGTTCATGTCCTCGAG
>NZ_JAGYWT010000470.1:0-1894 GCF_019279095.1 Microbacterium sp. BF1
GGTGGTGGCGGCGACCCGGCCGCGATCATTCGCCGCTACGCCGACCGCTTGACCTATGTGCATCTCAAGGACATTGACCTGGCCACGAGTGGATTCGTTCCGCTCGGCGAGGGCGACCTCGACCTGGAACCGATGTCGGGAACCGGGGCGGTCCCTAGGTGCACCTCCAGGTCGTCGGCCGTCGGCGTCTTCGGACGGCGGGCGGTCGGCCGGTCGAGATAGAACAGCGCGGTCGAGGCGATGTCGTCGCGCAGCGGCAGATAGCGCCAGCCGCTGCGCCAGCCGAGCGCCTGGATGTCGACCTTCGGGATGCCGGTCGCGAAGTGGATCGGGTCGAGCAGGTGCCAGCGGTACATGCCGAACCGCTGCTGTGACACATACAGCCCGTCGGGCCGGATGACCTGCGGCATCCCGAGGTAGGGGGTGGAGAACTCGGTGTAGCCCTGCCCGGGGATGTCGAAGTTCCAGGCGCCTCCGAAGTAGTCCTCTGTGCCAGTCCCGCAGATCGTCGGGTACTCGGTGTCGTCGTCGAGGTAGAACTTGATCTCCCCCTCGCCCCACCAGCCGTTGGAGTTCACCCCCCAGGCGATGTACGTGCCGACGTACTGCCCCTGGCCTTCGATGCCCTCGAGGATCACGTGCGGGGTGAGGTCTTCCAGGGGGTTCGAGCGCCGCCACTGGGCGTGGAAGTAGGCGTCGGTCGAATGGTCCCCGCCGACCTCGTACGTCACCTGGTAGTAGACGCGGACGTCGACGACCGAGGTGTTCTCGATGGTCAGCCTGGCGCCGTCGCGGAACGGCATCGGCCAGTAGGAGTTGAAGCCGCCGTGCGGATTCGCGGCGATGGTCTGCGAGTTCACCTGCGCGAAGACGCCCCAGCCGTTGCAGAAGAAGTCGCCGTAGGGCACTTCGACGGCCGGCTCCTCCGCGCCGTCCCAGTAGGCCCGCAGCAGGAGGGTGCGCCAGTTGTCGGTGTGCGTCGTGATCCAGATGTGGGTGATCTTCCCCGCTCCCTGGATGCTCGCGAGCTCGAACGTCTCGCCCGCCTTGATGTCGATGCTGGGGGAGATCTTCCAACCGGGGCCGAGGTCACGGGCGTTGGTCGCGCCCGTGCCCTCGGTCGCCCGGCCGCCGCCCCCAGCGGATCCGTCGAAGTTCTCCGGTGAGATGGATCGGGTCTGGACCTGTCGCAGCGCTGCGAGGGATGCCAGGTCAGAGGGTGCAGAAGTCATGGGCGCCAATGTAATCGATTTCAGGCGAGAACTCCAGGATCGGGATCGTGCGCGATACTGTTGCATTCACGTCCGGCTCGACCGGACAGGCAGTGAGGGTGCATGGCCACGATCTACGACGTCGCGGAACTCGCGGGGGTCTCTCCCGCGACCGTCTCGCGTGTGTTCAACGGCACGAGCGTGTCCGAAGAGAAGGTCGCCGCCGTCCGTGACGCCGCGGCGAAGCTGAACTTCACGCCGAACCGCACAGCGAGGACGCTGCGTCGTCAGAGCTCCGAGGTCATCGCCCTCGTCATCCCCGATATCGAGAACCCCTATTTCACCGAGATGGCGCGCGGCGTCGAGGACGTCGCCTCGGAGGCCGGCTACTCGGTGGTGCTCTGCAACTCCGACGCGCAGCTCGAGAAGGAGGCGACCTACCTCCGCATCGCGATCGCCGAGCACATGTCGGGCATCATCATCGCGACCGCCGACGAGCAGTCCAACCTCGACAGCATCCTCGCCACGGGGCGGCCGGTGGTGGCCGTCGACCGCAGCACCACCTACGACATCGATGGCGTCGTGATGGCCAATCGCGCGGCCGGCACCTCGGCCACGCGGGATCTGATCGACGCCGGATACCGCCGCATCGCCTACATCGGCGGGCCCGAGCACATCGACAC
>NZ_JAGYWT010000471.1:0-1891 GCF_019279095.1 Microbacterium sp. BF1
GGTCATCGCGCGTTCTCCTCGGTCGTGGTGGCGATCGTCGATCCGGCGGCGGCCCTGCTCGCCGCCGATCCGGCGGTGCGCGCGCGGCGACGGGCCGCACGGCTCTTAGGGGCGTCTCCGGTGGAGATCCGCCGGGAGATGAGGAAGTTGATCACACCGATCCCGACGAGCAGCAGGAACAGCAGGATCGCGACGTCGTCTGGAACTGGCGGTCACTGCCGCCGATGCCGCCCGCGGTCGACACGTCGAACAGACGAGGCTCGGCGAAGATCTGCAGCCCGCCGATCGTCGCGGTGATGATGACGAAGATCAGGGTCGGACGGATCGTGGGGATCGTGATGGAGAAGAAGCGTCTCGCCGCTCCCGCCCCGTCGAGCGCTGCGGACTCGTACAGGTCGCGCGGCACAGCCTGCATCGCGGCCAGCAGGATCAGGGCGTTGTAGCCCGTCCAGCGGAAGTTCACCATGACCGCGATCGCGATGTGCGACAGCGCGGTGTTGTGCTTCCACTCCTGGTCGGCGATGCCGATGAGGTTGAGGAGGTTGTTGGCCAGGCCGTCGGCCTCGTTGAAGATGCTCTAGAAGATGATGGCGACGGCGACCGGGGTCACGACGAACGGGATCAGCACGCTCATCCGCCAGAAGGTCGGCGCCCGCAGGCCGCGGTCGAGCAGGTAGGCGATCACGAGGGCCACGGCCAGCTGCGGGATCGCGGAGAGCAGGAAGATGCTCAGGGTGTTGCCGATCGAGTTCCAGAACATCCGGCGGCAGTCACGAGGATCCGGTGGCGGGCACGTGTGTTCACAGTTCACTCCTTTGTGGTGGTCGTGCGGTGTGTGGTGCTTTGGGACGCAGTGGGAGCGCTCCCACGAACTGACCAGTCACTCTATGGGAGCGCTCCACGGTGTCAACCCGGCCGCCGCGGGGTACCCTTGGGCAGTGCCCGAAGCCACCCTGTCCCCCGCCCTCGTCCGCGCCGAAGCCCTGATCCGCAATGTGCCGGACTACCCGCAGCCGGGCATCATCTTCCGCGACATCACGCCGCTCCTCGCCGACGCCGAGGCCCTCCGCGTGACGACCGAGGCGATCATCGAGCCCTTCGCCGGGCAGTTCGACGTGATCGCGGGCATCGAGGCGCGAGGGTTCATCCTCGCCAGCGCCGCCGCCATCGCCGCAGGCGTCGGACTCATCCCGATCCGCAAGGCCGGCAAGCTCCCCCGCCCCGCGGCATCCGTCGACTACGCCCTCGAATACGGCACCGCCACGATCGAGATGCACGACGATCTGCCGGCCGGATCCCGCGTGCTGCTCATCGACGACGTGCTCGCCACCGGAGGAACCCTCGCCGCGGGGCGCGAGCTCGTCGAGCGCCTCGGAAGCCACGTCGTCGGCATCTCGGTGCTCTTCGAGATCGACGGTCTCGGCGGCCGCGAGGCAGTCGGCGACCTGCACACCGTCTTCCACTCCGCGTAGTCGGTCGTCCGCTCCGCGGTCGCACACACGCGCCGGGAAAGAGCGCGGGCCCGGGGCAGTAGACTGGGTGCGCCCGTCCGCCCGCGACTCCCGGAGCCGTTCATGCCCACCATCGTCGTCGACGTCATGCCCAAGCCCGAACTGCTCGACCCGCAGGGGAAGGCCGTCTCCGGCGCCTTCGCCCGCCTCGGCGTCGAGGGCTTCACCGACGTGCGCATCGGCAAGCGCTTCGAGCTCACCGTCGAGGGCGAGGTCACCGACGAGGTTCTCGCCGAGGCCAAGCGCATCGCCGACGAGGTGCTCTCCAACTCCGTGATCGAGGATGTCGTCGGCATCGAGGTCGCCGAGTGACCGTCCGCATCGGCGTCATCACCTTCCCCGGCTCGCTCGACGACCGCGACGCGCAGCGCGCCGTGCGC
>NZ_JAGYWT010000472.1:0-1890 GCF_019279095.1 Microbacterium sp. BF1
ATCCGCGCGCTCGGTGCGAGCACGACGCGGCCTCCACCCAGGCGGGCGCGCACACCGAGATCGAGTCCTTCGTCGGCACCGGCGAGTGCGGGATCCGGGCGCAGGGCGTCGCGGTCCTCACCCCGAATGAGGAGGCCTCGCACATCGGCGCCGAGGGCATCGTCGGAGCGGTCGTACTGCCCCTGGTCGAGTTCCCCTGCGGCGAGTTCGACCGAGCGCCCGAGCGTGGTCATGCTGACGCCCAGGGAGACGATCTCACGGTCGTTGTCCGTGGCGACGAGTTTGGGAGCGATGATGGCCGCGGAGGGCGAGCGCTCCAGCGTGCCGCTCAGACGCTCCAGCGCCCGCGGATGCGGCGCCGTGTCCTGCGCGAGCAGCCAGATCGCCGATCCTTCGGCGACACGCGGTCGCGCCAGTTCCACGGCTTCCGCGAAGGACGTGGTGGCGCGCGCCTCGATGATCCCCTCGACGGTGCTCGCCACCGCCTCGCTCTCGCGCACGGACGACGCATCGCCGCAGACGACGAGGGTCACAGCGGTTGCGGGCGTGGTCTGTGCGCGGAGGGCTTCGAGAGTGCGGAGGAGTTGCGCTCGGGAAGAGGATCCAGTGCGCGCGACGATGATGGCGTGAACTCGGGCTGGCATGACGTCGTCAGCCTATGCGCGCGACGGTCGACGTCGGCGTACCCGACGCGGCGCGCCCGCGAAGCCATGAGGCCTCATCGTTCGCGGTTCGGCAGCGGGCGATTCAGCTCGCGCGGCGCTTGAGCTTGCGGCGCTCGCGCTCGGAGAGTCCACCCCAGATGCCGAATCGCTCATCGTTGTTGAGAGCGTATTCGAGGCACTCGCCGCGGACGTCGCACGATGTGCAGATCCGCTTGGCGTCTCGGGTGGATCCGCCCTTCTCAGGGAAGAACGCCTCGGGGTCCGTCTGCGAGCAGAGCGCATCGCTCTGCCAGGCGAGGGCGTTGTCGTCGTCGGCGGCGTCGGTGCGCCGCACCCCGGGAACGCCGAGGTTGATCGGATCGACGAACCAGTTCTCCGGTACGTCTGAACGGTAACCCGTCATCTCGATCTCCAACCCTGTCTCCGCCCCCCGGCGGGCCGTGCGCATGACTAATTACACCCGTGTCATTCGCTCCGGTCAAGTCGCGGATGGTAAACCCTCAAGCAACTCTTTAAGGTTCTTGGGCCGTCATCGGCGTGTCGGAATCCGGAGCGTCGGCGTGCGGGTCAGCGCCCGGGGCCCGCGATGAACACCTCTCCGACGCCCGAGACGGTGAGGGACCCCTCCGCGGAATCGGCGAACGCGACGGTGCCGACCTGGAGCGCGACGTCGTTCCCCGTGTTCGAGGCCACAGCGACCTCGCCGGCGGTCGCGAGCACCATGGTCGGTCCCGAGATCTCGAGCCCGATCGGCGCGCCGTCGAGGACGACCCGCTCGAGAGCGAAGTCGGGCACCGGAACGGGATAGGACGTGATCGGCCCCTCACCCTCCCCTCGCAGCACGGGCACCTCGCCGGGCGTGGTGTCGAGGATCGAGAGGAGTTCGGGGACGTCGATGCGTTTGGGGGTGAGGCCGCCGCGCAGAACGTTGTCGCTCGCGGCCATGATCTCCACGCCGAGGCCGGAGAGGTACGCGTGCAGCAGACCGGCGCGCAGGAAGACTCCCTCTCCTCGCTTCAGCACCACGTGGTTCATCAGAAGCGCCACGACGACGCCCGGGTCGCCCGGATAGGTCCGCGCCACACCCGCGATCGCGCGGAGCGTGGTGCCCCACTCCCCCGCGTCGGCGCGCGTCGAGGCCGCGACGATCGCGGCGATGATCTCCTCCACCTCGGTGCGCGCCTCGCCGCCGAGCACCCACGCGATCACGTCGCGCAGCGCATCG
>NZ_JAGYWT010000473.1:0-1889 GCF_019279095.1 Microbacterium sp. BF1
CGCATACCGCTCCTGGCGCCAGCCGTCGGGTGCGCCGGAGAGCCTCCAGCTCAGACGGGGGCGGCTCTCGCCGATGCCGAGCGGATCCCGGTGGTGCTCGATGCGCGGCGCGGAGACGATCGTCATGCTCCTCATCCTCGCCGATCCCGAGGACAACGGCGATGGAGTCGGACGATCTCGTGCCCCACGACTCCCGCGCCGCCCCGGGGTCACCCGGTCGTCGGGGTGCGTCGCAGGTGGGCGTCGTTCGTGCCGGGGTATCCCCTTCGAGAAGAACAGCGACAGGAGGCGCCGATGAGGATCGAGCCGATCAGCGCCGTCCCCAGCGACGAGTCGAGGTTCTGGAACACGCCCTGGAGCCCGCCCACCTCACTCGTCTCCTTCTCCGTCACGCTCGACATGTTGACATTCCCCAGCTGCGAGGCGAGCAGTCCGAGGGCTGCTCCGGCGAGGAACATCCCGGTCGCGAAGAACACGCTGCGCAGGTCGATCGTCGCGGAGCCGAGCAGGATGACGGCGCTCACGACGAGGGACACCTGCCCGATGCGCACGATCATGCGTGGCGAGAGCACGCGCGAGAGCCGGGTGCCGACGATGGAGAACAGCACGAGGGCGATCGAGAGCGGGAAGATCCGGACGCCGGTCTCCAGTGCATCGAGGCCGAGGGTCATCTGCAGATAGACCGGCACCATGAAGAACAGCCCCGCCGTCACCGTGTACTGCGCTCCGAGCACGAAGAGCCCGCTGCGCAGCGACGTGATCGAGAACATGCCCACGTGGATGAGCGGAGAGCGGCCCAGGTTCTCGAGAAGACGCTGGCGGGAGAAGAAGAGTGCGAGGAGCACGATGCCGAGCACGATGAACCAGGCGGCGGGGGAGATGCCGAGCGGTGCGATGGCGACGTCGCCGATGGTGGGCGGATTCAGCGGAAGCACCCATCCCCAGGTCTTGCTCTGCAGCATCCCGAACACCACCGCGACCAGTCCGATCGAGGACAGGGCGACGCTGAGGAGATCGATGCGCACGCTCTGCCGTGGCGTCGGATCCGTGACGATCCGGGCGCACAGCACCACACCGATCATGATGAGCACCTCGGCGGCGAACACGTAGCGCCAGTCGAAGTACGTCGTGACGAATCCTCCGATCAGGGGTCCCGCTGCGACGGCCGCTCCGGACACGGCGCCGATGATCGCGAAGGCCGTGATGCGCTCGCTTCCCCGGTAGTTGTCGGTGACGAGCGCCGCGATGGCCGGGATGACGAGCACAGCACCCAGCCCCTCGACGATCGACCAGCCGAGGAAGAGGAACTGCACGTTCGGGCTCAACGCAGTGATCAGCGAGCCCGCCGCGTACACGCACGACCCGATCACGAACGCCCTGCGACGACCCCACACGTCGCCCAGCCTCGCGCCCAACAGCATGAACGCGGCCATCGTGAGGGTGTAGAAGGTGATGGCGCCCTGCATCGCGGTCGACGGTGGTGTCGAGGTCGGACACCACCGTCGAGATCGACACGTTCATCACGGTGCCGTCGAGCACCATCACGAACTGCGCGGATCCGAGGACGGCGATGACACCCCAGCGCTTCATGGCGACTCCTTCGAGGGAGCGGATCCCCTCGTGGGGAGCCTCCCCGCCGTGAGCGCGGCGCGGAAGCTCGTGAAGTCGCGTTCGTTCTGATCGGCGTAGGTGTCGGCGAAGACGCAGACGGCCTCCTCGAATGCCCGCCCGCGACCGAGATACCCGGCGACCTCGACGCGGTCCCCGCTCCTGGCGTGCCCTCGGGCGAGGGTCTCGCCGCAGATGCGCGCATACAGCGTCGCCCCGCGCGGAGTCATCGTCTCCGGATCGATCCCGCCTTTCCAGTCGTGCAGCTGGCGCACGTAGAA
>NZ_JAGYWT010000474.1:0-1877 GCF_019279095.1 Microbacterium sp. BF1
CGGCGATCCGCCACCGCCGCCGCACGGTGGATCGCCGGATGCGCGGCGGTCGGTGTTCGACGTCGATCATGCTCTCCTCACGGCGGTATCCCATTCTCGACGGAACCGCCTGTGGGTCAGCCGGACGAGCGAGCCGTGCACGTGAAGATGCCCCGGAGCGGTGAGCTCCGGGGCATCATCTTCGCAGTGCGAGCGGGTCAGGCGCGCGCAGCCTCCGACACGCGGCGTGCCGCGGCGAGAGCCTGGTCGAGGTCGGCCTTGAGGTCGTCGACGTTCTCGATGCCGACGGAGAGGCGGACGAGGCCCGGCGTCACACCGGCGGTCAGCTGCTGCTCGGGCGTCAGCTGCGCGTGGGTGGTGGATGCGGGGTGGATGACGAGCGAGCGCACGTCGCCGATGTTGGCGAGGTGGCTGAACAAGGACAGGCTGTTCACGAACTCGCGGCCCGCCTCGACTCCGCCCTTGAGCTCGAACGACAGCACAGCGCCGACGCCCTTGGGGGCGTACTCGTTCGCCTTGGCGTACCAGGGCGAGGAGGGCAGGCCCGAGTAGTTGACGGTCGCGACGTCATCACGGCTGTCGAGCCACTCGGCGATCTCCTGGGCGTTCTGCACGTGACGCTCGATGCGCAGCGACAGGGTCTCGACTCCCTGGATGAGGTTCCAGGCGCTCTGCGGGGCGATCGCCGAGCCGAGGTCGCGGAGCAGCTGCACGCGGGCCTTGATGATGTAGGCGAGGGCGTCGCCGACCGCGGCCGTGTAGCTGGCGCCATGGTACGAGGGGTCCGGCACCGTGAGGCCGGGGAACTTGTCGACGTTCTTCGACCACTCGAACTTTCCGCCGTCGATGATGACGCCGCCGATGGTCGTGCCGTGACCGCCGAGGAACTTCGTCACCGAGTGCACGACGATGTCGGCGCCGAACTCGAACGGACGGATCAGGTACGGGGTGGCGATCGTGTTGTCGACGATCAGCGGGACGCCGCTCTCGTGCGCGACGTCGGCGACGGTGCGGATGTCGAGGATGTTGATCTGCGGGTTGCCGATCGTCTCCGCGAAGAACAGCTTCGTGTTCGGGCGGACCGCGCGACGCCACTCCTCGGGGTCGTCCTGGTTCTCGACGAACGTCACCTCGATGCCGAGCTTCGCGAGCGTGTACTTGAAGAGGTTGTACGTGCCGCCGTAGATCGAGCTGGAGGCGACGAAGTGGTCGCCGGCCTCGGCGATGTTCAGGACCGCGAAGGTCGATGCGGCCTGGCCGCTGGCGAGGACGAGGGCTCCGGTGCCGCCTTCGAGAGCGGCGAGACGCTGCTCCAACACGTCTTGCGTCGGGTTCTGGATGCGGGTGTAGATGTTGCCGAACTCCGCGAGGGCGAACAGGTTGGCGGCGTGGTCCGCGCTGTCGAACACGTAGGAGGTGGTCTGGTAGATCGGCGTGGCACGTGCCTTGGTGACCGGGTCGGGGGCAGCGCCCGAGTGGATCTGCTTGGTCTCGAAACGCCAGGACTCGGGTGCGGACATGTGGTTCCCCCAGAAGTGGTCGGAAGGTCGGGTGGCGGATGCCGTTGCTGCGAGAGTACGGAATATCGGTGCGTGTCAACAACAGACGGGAAATGTGACGTAACAGAGCGGAGGCCCGGAATCACAGGGCTGAGGGATCCGCGACAGCCCCGTGGGGGAGTCCGCGATCCGGGGAGAACGCCGTACGGTGGAGGCATGGTGAACAGACGTGCAGTGGTGACAGGTGCGATCCATTACGCGTCGCCCTCCTCGCGCTTGATGATGCGTGCCTTGAGCGGCAGCTTGTGAATTGCACGGGTCAGAGCTTCGCGTGCGAGCTCCTCGTCGACACCCGCGACCTCGAAGAGGACACGGCCC
>NZ_JAGYWT010000475.1:0-1874 GCF_019279095.1 Microbacterium sp. BF1
CGGCGCCGTACGTCGACGTGCCCGCGGCGATGCGGCCGGACGCGCGGAAGTGGGCGTCGGCGGCGACCACGGCGCCCTGCTCGTGGCGCACAGCGGTGAACACGGCATCCGTCTGCGTCTCGATCGCGTCGAGGAAATAGGCGTTGCCGTTGCCCATCACGCCGAAGACGGCGTCGATGTGCTGAGCGAGGGTGAGGGCGACGTGCGCGGAGACGGTGGGCATGGGAAAGCCTTTCGAGACAGGGACGGAGGAACTGCGGGATCCGTATGTGTCTCGCCTCCGCGTCTTCGCGAAGTGCTTCGTGCCTCTTTTTCAGGCACCGGCCGGGCCGGACCCGCTCAGTCTACCGGCGGGGGGAGCAGCGCAGGATGCGGGAGGATGCAGGAATGACTGATGCAGAGATCGAGCGCGAGACACTCACCTGGGACGGTTTCGGGGCGGCGACGCGCGATCTCGCGCGCGACATCCTCGACAGCGGTTTCCTGCCGGAGGTCGTCGTCGCGATCGCGCGTGGCGGTCTGCTCCCCGCCGGGGCGATCGCGTACGGACTCGGCGCCAAGAACTGCGGGGCCATCAATGTCGAGTTCTACACCGGGATCGGCACTGTGCTCGACGCCCCAGAGGTTCTGCCTCCCGAGCTCGACATGGCCTATCTCGACGGCCGCCGGGTGCTGCTCGTCGACGATGTCGCCGACTCGGGTCGCACACTCGCGCTCGCCGTGCAGCTGCTGAAGGACAAGGGCGCCGACGTGCGCTCGGTCACGATCTACACCAAGCCCTCCACGATCATCCAGCCCGACTTCGCGTGGAAGGACACCGATCTGTGGATCGACTTCCCGTGGTCTTTCCGCGGGACGGTCCGCGAAGAGGACCAGGGCCTCGCGCCGTCAGCGTGAGGCCGGCGGGTCAGCCGCGCAGCAGGGAACGCAGTGTCTGGATCGTGTCGGCCTCGGACGGCGACTTGTCCTGCCGGTAGCCCTTCACCCGGGCGAATCGCAGGGCGACGCCCCCGGGATATCGCGGTGAGCGCTGCACGCCGTCGACCGCGATCTCCACGACGAGTTCGGGGCGCAGGAACACGGTGGACGCCGTGCGGTGCGACTCATGCCCGGGGAACTCGGCGGTCTGCCACCGCAGGAGCTCGTCGGTGAGGCCCTTGAAGGTCTTTCCGACCATGACGTAGCCGTCGGCGTCGCCGAATTCTCCCGAGGGATCACGGGCGCCCAGGTGGAGGTTCGAGAGCCAGCCACGGCGGCGGCCGGAGCCCCACTCCGCCCCGAGCACGACCAGATCGAAGGTCAGCACCGGTTTGACCTTCACCCAGGACTTGCCGCGCCGACCGGCGGCGTACGGCGCATCCACGGCCTTGATCACGACGCCTTCGTGTCCGGCGGCGAGAGCATCGCGCGACAGCTGCTCGGCGGCATCCGCATCGTCGGTGACGATGCCCGGCATCCGCCAGTCGCCGACCACGCGTTCGAGCTCGGCCAGACGGACGGAGAGCGGTTCGTCGATCAGGTCGCGCCCGTCGACGTGCAGCACGTCGAAGAACCACGGTCGCAGCACGAGCTCGCGCGACACATCGGCACCGAACCGCGACATGGTCTCCTGGAACGGGCGCGGCCCACCGTCTTCGTCGAGCGACAGCGTCTCGCCGTCGAGGATGACGTCGTGCGCCGGGAGAGCGCGCACGATCTCGACGATCTCGGGCACGCGGTGCGTGATGTCGGCCAGGCTCCGCGTGTAGATGCCGACCTCGTCGCCGTGGCGATGCGCCTGGATGCGGGCGCCGTCGAGCTTGTACTCGACAGAGGCCCGGCCGGTGACCTCCAGCGCGGCAGAGGGCGTCGCAGCCGTCGCGGCCAGCATGGGC
>NZ_JAGYWT010000476.1:0-1871 GCF_019279095.1 Microbacterium sp. BF1
AGGCCGTCGCCTCAGTGTGGATGGGACTGTTCGTCCTGGTCGCCGCCGGTCTGTGGTTCGTGCTCCGTCCGCCCGCACCGGCGCGCACCTGGACGACGACGGAGACGGTGGGGCAGGCGATCGGCGAGGTCATCACCGCCTCGGTCTGGTTCGCCCCGGTCAACATCGTGCTCGCGACGCTCGTGATCATGGGGGCAGTCGTGGCGGTGCGTCGCCGCACGACGGCCGACTGGGTCGCGCTCGCGCTGTTCGTGGCCGCCGCGGGACTCTACGTGGTCGTCTCCGGGCTGCCGTACTGGACGCCGAGGGACATCCTGACGGGAGCCTGGTACAACAATGCCCCGCGGCTTGCGGCCCTGCTGCCACTCGCGTGGGTTCCCCTGGCGGCAATCGGCGGCGCCTGGCTCTGGCCCGTGACGCAGCGGCTGCTGAGCAAGGTCTCCGCTCCGCGACTCCGGACGGGCGCCTCGGTGCTCCTGGTCGTCGCCGTCCTGGTGATCGTGCCGCAGGCGACGAGCATGCGCCAGGCCGTCACCAGTGCGCACGGCGCCTTCGCAGTCACTCCCGACTCGCCCCTGGTGAACTCGGACGAACTCGCCCTCATCGAGCGGTTGGACGACGAGGTACCCGAAGACGCCGTCATCCTCGGAAGCCCGTGGACGGGCACCGCGCTCGCCTACGCGCTCGCGGACCGCAGGGTCGTGATGCCGCACACGCTGATGGACATCACGGAGGATATGGAGACTCTGCTCCTCGGCCTCGATTCGGCGCGCCCCGGCTCCGCCGTCTGCGACGCGCTCGAGCGACTCGGTGTCGACTACGTGCTCGACTTCGGCACCCAGGAGGTCAACGGGGGAGAACACCCGTATGAGGGTCTCGACCGACTCGACAGGTCGGAGTCCGTGCGAGAGGTCGACGCCGTGGGCGATGCGGTGCTGTACGAGGTGGTGCTGTGCGAGTGATGCGTCTGCGGCGCTCATCCGCCGCCGAGGACGGAGCACGTCGATGACCCTCGAGATCTTCATCCCTTACTGGGGCGACCCCGGCCTTCTCCGGCAGACGGTGGAGTCCGTGCGTGCCCAGGATGATCCCGAGTGGCGCCTGACGGTGCTGAACGATCGGTACCCTGACGACTCGGTTCCCGCCTACTTCGAGTCGCTCGACGACACGAGGATCACCTACGTCCTGAACGAGCGCAACATGGGCATCACGGAGAACTTCCGCGAGTCCGTCCGACGGGCGACGAGTTCGCACATCACGATTCCCGGATCGGACGACCTGCTCCAGCCCAACTACGTGCGCCTGGTCAAGAGCGTGATCCGGCGCCTGCCCGAGGTCGACGTGATCCAGCCGGGAGTCGACGTCGTCGACGAGAACGGAAGGACCGTCCTTCCCTTGGTCGATCGTGTCAAGCAGAAGCTGCTCGCGCCGCAGGGCGGACCTGGAGTGGCGCTGCTCGAGGGGGAGCGGATGGCGACCAGCCTGATCCGCGGTGACTGGCTGTACTGGCCGTCGCTCACCTTCCGCACGGAGACGTTGAAGCGCATCGACTTCAGAGACGGCCTGGCCGTCATCCAGGACCTGGCTCTCCTGATGGACATCGCGTTCGACGGCGGCTCGCTCGCCTACGTCCCGGAGACGGCATTCTCGTACCGTCGCCATGATTCCAGCGCATCTCAGCGGACCCTGCTCGACGGTCGGCGCTTCCGCGACGAGCGTGAATACTTCGCACTCGCCGCGGCGCTCGCCGCGGAGAAGGGATGGCGGCGGACCGAGCGCGTCGCGAAACGGCGACTGGTCGCCCGTCTGCATGCACTCACCGTGCTCCCGCACGTCATCCGCCACGGGGACTCCGAGGGACGCCGAGCAGC
>NZ_JAGYWT010000477.1:0-1868 GCF_019279095.1 Microbacterium sp. BF1
GAGCGTGAGGCGAAGTACCTCTTCAGCACGCCGTACACCGTCTATCCCGGCGTGATCGTCGTGGCCGACGACGACGACACGATCTCGTCGTTCGCCGACCTCGACGGAAGCCGCGACGCGATCGGGCAGGCTCACCTCGAGACGCTTGCCGGAGACCTCGACGACGACCGTGTGACGCGATTCCGCAGGCGTCGGCGCCTCGAGCTCGCCGTCCCACGCGGGGATGTCGTTGACGAACTCCGTCTCGATCCAGCGCGTGAAGACGCCGAACTCGCCGTTCTCCGCGGTGAACGCGGGATCGCGCACGACCTTGCGGTGGAACGGGATGACGGTGGGGAGCCCCGCGACCTCGAACTCGTCGAGCGCGCGGCGCGAGCGCTCCAGCGCTTCCGCCCTGTCTTTGCCCGTCACGATGATCTTCGCCAGAAGCGAGTCGAACGCACCCGAGACCGCGTCGCCGGCGGTGACGCCCGAGTCGAGCCGGATGCCGGGACCGCCGAACGTCTTGAACACGTGGATCGGGCCGGGCTGGGGCAGGAATCCGCGACCGGGGTCTTCGCCGTTGATGCGGAACTCGATCGAGTGCCCCTGCGGCTTCGGGTCGTCGTAGTCGATGGTGCCGCCGGCCGCGATGCGGAACTGCTCGCGCACCAGGTCGATGCCGGTGACCTCTTCGGAGACCGGGTGCTCGACCTGCAGGCGGGTGTTCACCTCGAGGAACGACACCGTGCCGTCGGCGCCGATGAGGAACTCGCACGTGCCGGCGCCGACGTAGCCGACCTCCTTGAGGATGGCCTTCGACGCCGAGTAGAGGAGGTCGTTCTGCTCCTGCGTGAGGAAGGGGGCGGGGGCCTCCTCGACGAGCTTCTGGTGGCGGCGCTGCAGTGAGCAGTCGCGCGTCGAGATGACGACGACATTGCCCTCGGCGTCGGCCAGGCACTGCGTCTCGACGTGACGCGGCTTGTCGAGGTACTTCTCGACGAAGCACTCGCCGCGTCCGAAAGCGGCGACGGCCTCGCGGGTGGCGGATTCGAACAGCTCGGCGACCTCGTCGAGCTCACGCGCCACCTTGAGGCCGCGTCCGCCGCCCCCGTAGGCCGCCTTGATGGCGATCGGCAGACCGAACTCCTTCGCGAAGGCGATGACCTCGTCGGCGCCTTCCACGGGACCGGGAGTGCCGGGGGCGAGAGGTGCGCCGACCTTCTCTGCCACGTGACGCGCGGTCACCTTGTCTCCGAGCGCCTCGATGGCCTCGGGCGACGGGCCGATCCAGGTCATCCCCGCACCGATGATGGCGCGAGCGAACTCGGCGTTCTCGGCGAGGAACCCGTATCCCGGGTGCACCGCGTCGGCACCGGCGCGGCGGGCGATCGAAAGGATCTTCTCGATCTGGAGGTAGGTCTCGGCACTGGTCGAGCCCCCGAGGGCGTAGGCCTCGTCGGCGAGGCGGACGTGCAGAGCGTCGCGATCCTGGTCGGCGTAGACGGCGACCGAGGCGATTCCGGAGTCCCGGGCGGCGCGGATGATGCGGACGGCGATCTCGCCGCGGTTGGCGATGAGCACCTTGGCGATAGCAGGCATGCTTGCCAGCCTAGCGAGAACGATCCCGATCCCTTTGACGACTCCCCACAAGAAAGTCGAGAAAACGTGGAGGGGAGTCTACGACCAGAGGTCCGTCCAGCGGACACCGAGCTCGGCCGCCAGGCGGCGGACGGTCGACAGCGACATGCCGACGACCGTCGAGGGGTCGCCGTCCACCCGCGTGATGAAGGCGCCACCCAGGCTGTCGACGGTGAAGGCCCCTGCCACGTGCAGCGGCTCTTCGGAGGCGACGTACGCGGCGATCTCCGCGTCGCTCACGTCGTGCG
>NZ_JAGYWT010000478.1:0-1865 GCF_019279095.1 Microbacterium sp. BF1
CCTGTGCTCGCAGCTCGACCACCTCGAACGCATCGGCCATCAGCAGCGTTCCGGTGCCGGCGTTCTCGATCTCGGCGCCCAGCATGCCCACCCGTTCGCCGCTGCGTCGGAGAGCACCGAGGTCGACCTGCGGATCCGCCTGCGCGGAGGAGGAGAGGAGCGCCTGCGCGCGACCGACCGCCTCGCGTGCCTCGGCGAACCTCGATGCCACCGTGCACAGGCGCGCGCCGACCTCGCGCAGCTGCTCGGTGTCGACGGCGATCGCCCCGCCGTGATCGATCTCCAGCTCCCCGGCGTTCGTCGACGCCTCCGCACTCGTGATCCGCCTCATCCGGCACTCCCTTCAGCCAGCTCCCACCGCCTCACCTCGAGGTTCCCGATCTCGACGGCGGTGTCATCACGCACTCGCGCGAGCAGCTCGTTCAGCGCACGGAGACCCGCGGATCGCCAGTCGGACGCATCGATGAGCGAGACCAGCGTCGCTCCTGCCTCCTCGAGCGTCGAGAGGGCCTCGCCGATCTCCCGACACGCCAGGACCTGCCCCCACGCCGTGGAGGAGCCGCCGGACAGGTCGTGCGCGAACGAGTACATGGCCTCAGCATCCGCGATCACGGGCCACCCGCCCGACCCGATCCGCACGACCGGTGGAGAGAGCGACGCCTGCTCGGGATGTGCAGAAGGTCGCGGGAGACGGCTCGCGCTGTGCAGGACGCCCGAGGGCGGGCAGAATGTATGTGTGACATCCCCGGATCCCTTCCGCGTGATCTTCGTCTGCACGGGGAACATCTGCCGCTCTCCCATGGCCGAGGTCGTCTTCCGCGACCTCGCCGAACGGCAGGGACTCGGCCCGCGCATCGTCTCGCGTAGTGCGGGAACCGGCGACTGGCATCTCGGCGAGCGGGCCGACCACCGCACGATCGACTCGCTGGCCCGACGCGGCTACGACGGCTCGCAGCACCGCGCCCGCCAGTTCACCGCTGCGGCGTTCGCCGACAACGATCTCGTCGTCGCGCTCGACCGCACCCACGAGCGCATCCTGAGGGAGTGGGCGCACGACGAGGACGAGGAGGGCAAGGTCACCCTGCTGCTGGCCTTCGACCCGAACGCCTCGAGCCACGATGTGCCCGATCCGTACTACGCGGGAGCGGAAATGTTCGATTCCGTGCTCGGTATGATTGAGGCGGCGACTCGGGGCCTGTTCCGTCAGCTCGAACCCGCTCTGCGTCTCCCCCGCACGCCCCGCCTCTGAGGGGCCCGATCAGGAGGACTCCCCTGACTTTCCAGCCTTCGCTCCCGCCCCAGCCCCTGAGCCCGCTCGACGGTCGCTACCGCGGCGCCGTCACCGGTCTCGCCGACTTCCTGTCCGAGGCGGGCCTGAACCGGGCGCGCGTCGAGGTCGAGGTCGAGTGGCTGATCGCACTCACCGACCGCTCGCTGTTCGAGACGACTCCGCTCTCCGACGCCGACAAGGAGCGCCTGCGCGCCCTCTACCGCGACTTCGGCCAGGCCGAGATCGACTGGCTCGCCGAGAAGGAAGCCGTCACCCAGCACGACGTGAAGGCGATCGAGTACCTCGTGCGCGACCGGCTCTCGACGCTCGGACTTGACGGCATCGCCGAGCTCACGCACTTCGCCGCCACGAGCGAGGACATCAACTCCGCCTCGTACGCCCTCACCGTGAAGCGCGCCGTCGAAGAGGTCTGGCTCCCGGCGCTCGACACCGTGATCGCGAAGCTGCGCGAGCTCGCCGTCGAGCACGCCGACGCCGCGATGCTCTCCCGCACGCACGGTCAGCCCGCGACGCCGTCGACCATGGGCAAGGAGCTCGCGGTGTTCGCGTGGCGTCTCGAGCGCGTACGCGGCCA
>NZ_JAGYWT010000479.1:0-1862 GCF_019279095.1 Microbacterium sp. BF1
GTCGGATTGTGCACCGGGTCGTGCAAGGTCACGTCTGAGAACGGCACGTTCCCGATCGCCGCATCGAACGAGGCTTCGGGCAGCCGGGTGTCGGCGAACGACTCAGTCCGTACCTCGGCGTGCGGATCGAGGTGCACCACGTTGCCGTCGCCGACCCGCACGACCTCGGCCGACTTGAAACGCTTGCCCAGCGGATATCCCGGGGCGAGGGACTGGTGCGTGTCGGACCCGGTGATCATCGACGAGGTGTACTGCGTCATGAATCCGGACGGGAACTCGGCCGTCGCGAGGTAGTAGGTGGCCAGCTCGTTGGGGTCGCAGATCTCCTCGGGCTTTCGGGCCATCAGGCTCGACCACTCGCGGTCGAAGTCGATCAACTGCTGCGCCACGGGCCGCCGTTCGGCGCCGTACGTGGCCAGCAGGTCTTCGGACGCGCGTCCGGTGAGCACCGAGCCGAGCTTCCAACCGAGGTTGAAGCCGTCCTGCATGGACACGTTCATGCCCTGGCCCGCCTTGGCGCTGTGCGTGTGGCAGGCGTCTCCGGTGAGGAACACGCGCGGCGTCCGCCCCGACCCGTCGATCACGTCGTCGAAGCCGTCGGTGACGCGGTGTCCGACCTCGTACACGCTGTGCCAGGCGACCTCGCGCACGTCGAGCGTGTACGGGTGCAGGATCTCGTTGGCGCGACGGATGATCTCCTCGATGGGCGTCTGCCGCACCCGGTGATCGTCGTCGTCCGCGACCTCGCCGAGGTCGATGTACATGCGCGAGAGGTATCCGCCCTCGCGCGGGATGTGCAGGATGTTGCCCGCCTCAGAGTTGATGGCGCACTTGGTGCGCCAGTCCGGGAAGTCGGTGTTGACGAGCACGTCCATGACGCCCCAGGCGTGCGCGGCCGAGGCGCCCACGTGCGTGCGCCCGATGGCCTGGCGCACACCGCTGCGGGCACCGTCGCACCCCACGACGAACTTGGCGCGGATGATCCTCGCCTCTCCTGCCCGCTCGCCGGCGACGTAGCGGATCCCCACCTCCACGGGGTACTCCCCCGTGTCGTGGCCCGTGAGACCGGTGAACTCGACCCCGTAGTCGGGCACGATCCGTCCGGGGCCGTTCGCCGCGGCCTCGGCGAAGTAGTCCAGCACTCGCGCCTGGTTGACGATCAGGTGCGGGAACTCGCAGATGTCGTAGGCGTAGTCGGACGTGCGGGAGGTGCGGACGATCTCGTCGCGCTTGTCGGGGTTCGGCCCCCAGAAGTTCATCCAGCCGATGTTGTAGGCCTCGGCGATGATCCGCTCGGCGAACCCGAACGCCTGGAACGTCTCGACACTGCGCGGCTGGATGCCATCGGCCTGGCCGAGCGGGAGGCGGCCGTCGCGCTTCTCGATGATGCGCGTGGAGATGCCGGGGTACTGCGCCATCTGGGCCGCGAGGAGCATTCCCGCCGGCCCCGATCCGACGATGAGCACGTCGATCTGGTCGGGAAGGTCGGCGGAGCGCGCGGCGCCGATACCGGCGGCGTCCTGCACGCGCGGGTCAGCGGAGACGTAGCCGTGGTGGTGGAACTGCATCGTCGTCGATTCCTTCCGGACTTCTTCGTCGGGTGTTGCCTGTCGGGTCTTGCATCCTGAACCGCCGTGTTCTATATTCGAACACAGAGTTCTACTATTGAACACAGCCTAAACCTCGCCGTCCGCGATCGCAAGGGAGCGCCCGCATGCCCGAGAACACCGCCGCCTAGTCCTTCTTCCGGCGCAGGATGTCGGCGATCAGGATTCCGGCCCACGAGGCGAGCGGCACACCGAGCGTGATCAGGAAGCTCTGGAACGGACCGAGGAAGTCGGTGGCGAAGAACACCACGAAGA
>NZ_JAGYWT010000048.1:0-9527 GCF_019279095.1 Microbacterium sp. BF1
CGGACATGTCGCTGCGGGTCTGCGTCGCGAGCAGTTCGAAGCGTCCCCACTTGGCCGCGGTGTCGGCGGCGGGCAGATACTCGTCGTTGAAGATCGACCAGATCTGGTCGCTCGTGACCTCGCCGCCCTCGGCATCGGTCTTCGCCTGCACGACACCGGAGAACTCGATCTGCAGCTTGCGGGGCAGGTCGATGGCGTGGTCGGCCTTCAGCAGGTAGGCGACGCCGCCCTTGCCGGACTGCGAGTTGACGCGGATGACGGCCTCGTACGAACGCCCCAGATCCTTCGGATCGATGGGCAGGTACGGCACCGCCCACTCGATGTCGTCGACCGTGACGCCCTCGGCCTCGGCACGAACCGCCATGGCCTCGAAGCCCTTCTTGATCGCGTCCTGGTGCGATCCGCTGAACGCGGTGAAGACCAGGTCGCCCGCCCACGGGCTGCGCTCGGGCACCGGCAGCTGGTTGCAGTACTCGACCGTGCGCTTGACCTGGTCGATGTCGCTGAAGTCGATCTGCGGGTCGATGCCCTGGGTGAACAGGTTGATGCCCAACGCGACGAGGTCGACGTTGCCCGTGCGCTCTCCGTTGCCGAACAGGCAGCCCTCGATGCGATCGGCACCGGCCATGTAGCCGAGCTCAGCGGCAGCGATCGCGGTACCGCGGTCGTTGTGCGGGTGCAGCGACAGGATCACGTTCTCGCGATGCGCGAGGTGGCGGCTCATCCACTCGATCGAGTCGGCGTAGACGTTGGGCGAGGCCATCTCGACGGTCGCCGGCAGGTTGATGATGACCTTGCGGTCGGGGGTGGGCTCGAAGACCTCGATCACCTGGTTGCAGATGTCGACGGCGAACTCGAGCTCGGTGCCGGTGTAGCTCTCGGGCGAGTACTCGTAGTAGACGTTCGTGTCGGGAATGGTCTTCTCGAACTGACGACACAGGCGTGCGCCCTCGAGCGCGATGTCGATGATGCCCTGCTTGTCGGTGCGGAACACGACTTCGCGCTGCAGCACGCTCGTGGAGTTGTAGAGGTGCACGATGGCCTGCTTCGCGCCGGTGATCGACTCGTAGGTGCGGGCGATGAGGTGCTCACGAGCCTGGGTCAGCACCTGGATCGTGACGTCGTCCGGGATCAGGTTCTCTTCGATGAGCTGGCGGACGAAATCGAAGTCCGTCTGGCTCGCCGAGGGGAAGCCGACCTCGATCTCCTTGTACCCCATGCTGACGAGCAGCTCGAACATCACGCGCTTGCGCTCGGGCGACATCGGGTCGATCAGGGCCTGGTTGCCGTCGCGGAGGTCGACCGCGCACCAACGGGGCGCCTCGGTGATGCGGGCGTCGGGCCAAGTGCGGTCAGGCAGGTGGACGTTGATCTGCTCGTGGAACGGCCGGTACTTGTGGATCGGCATCGCGGACGGGCGCTGAGTGTTCTGCATGATGGGGCTTCTTCTCTTCGTCAAGATGAACGGGCCAACACAAGCGCCGCGACGAGGAAGGCCCTAGCTTTAGGACTCGTCGCGGCAGCTAAGAAGAAGCAGACCGCCGAAAGGCATGAGGTCATGGTAGCAGGGATGCCACGACGGTTTCGACGAGGCTGAGACGATCACGGCGGTGACGACACTCCCCGGTATGAGCACATCGCAGCGTCGCCTGGCCATCGCCGCGGCCTCAGCCGTCGGCCTCCTGTTCCTGAGCGCGTGCACGTCGGGCCCCGGAAGCTCCGCGGCCCCTACGAGCACGACGGTGCCCTCCGACCAGCGCCTCGAGAACGTCCGCCCCGATCTCCCTGACGGGCGCGTCATCGGGGTGGGCACGGTGCTGGACGTGGCAGGCGACGTGCAGCTGTGCATGGGCGCGATCAGGGAGTCGTACCCTCCGCAGTGCAGCGGAGTCCCTCTCGACGACTGGTCCTGGGAGGGCGTGGAGGGAAGCGAGTCCAGCGGGGAGACCACCTGGGGGGCCTATGCCGTGTATGCGACATTCGACGGCGAGCGACTCACCAACACCGACGCCCCCATCATGCTCGCGCTGTACGACCCGATCGCTCCGGAGGATCCGACGGGCGGGGTGGACGGCGCGACGCCGAGCGATGAGCTCACCCGGATCCAGGACGACATCTCCGCACGTCTCGGCGAGGAGGCACTCGCTCTCCGCACCGATCGCGGGTACGTCTGGCTGAGTGTCGTGTGGGACGACGGAAGCATGCAGGATGCCGTCGATGCCGAGTACGGCGACGACGTCGTGATCGTGGCCTCCGCGCTCCGCGAGATCGACTGATCTACGGGACCAGCGCGAGCTTGCCGCCGGGATGCCCGGTGGCAAGAAGCCGATGCGCCGCGGGTGCCTCGCCCAGGGCAAAGGCGCGGGCCACGGGGACGACGAGATCGCCGTTCTGCGCCAGGGCGATCAGCTTGCTGCGCACCTCGTCGCGGAAGCGGGCGCTTTCGGGCATCGAACCCGCGATGAACGTGATGCCGTCGGTCGCGGCTCTACCGGCAGCGGCGATCGTGACGATCCGCCGACGGTCTCGGACGAGTTCGAGGGACACGTCGACAGCCTCGGTCGTCTCCACCGCATCCAGCGCCGCGGCGATCGGATCGCCCGCCAGGTCGCGCACGCGACCAGCGAGCCCCGGGCCGTACTCCACCGGAATGCCCCCGAACCGTCGTACCTCGTCGAAGCGGGCCTCGCTGGCCGTTCCGATGACGCGGACGCCGCGGAGTCGCGCCTGCTGCAACACGCTCACCCCGACAGCGCCGGAAGCGCCATGGAGAAGGATCGTCTCCCCCGGCGCCGCACCGGTGACGGCGAGCATCTCCGCGGCGGTCGTGCCGACGAGCAGCAGGTTCGCCGCCACAGGATGCGTGAGAGTCGACGGCTTCGCGAACACCTTCTCGGCGGGTACGGTGATCTCGGTCGCGTAGCCGCCGCGCACGCGGAAGGCGATGACCTCGTCACCGATGTCGACGGCGCCCGAACCGATCCGGGTGTCCGCGCCGATCGCCGAGACCTCCCCCGAGATCTCGTACCCGATCGGGACGGGCAGTTCGGCGCCCGGGCGGGCGGCAGCCACATGCTTCGCGTCTGCGGGGTTCACCCCGGCGGCGAGGACACGGATCGTGACCTCACCCTTCTGCGGGGAAGGAGTGTCGTGCTCGACGAACTCCCAACTGTCGGGTGGCCCCCAGGCCGTCGCGACCCAGTGCCGAGACTGCGGAGTACTGACCGACATGGTGCCCGACCCCGGCTCAGAGGACGCAGCGGAGGTTGTTGACCGCAGCGCCGAGGTTCGCCCAACTTCCCGCATTCACCGTGGCCACGGTGGCGCTCCCGTACCGTGCCTGAACATAGCCGGTACCACGAGCGTTGGCGACCGATTTCGCGATGAACGTCGAGGGAATCGTGTTGACGCTGCACAGGCTGAACGTCAGCTTGTTGCCGCCGAGCGCCCCGGCGCTGTAGGCACAGAGCCGATCGGTCGCACAGCTGCCGACCGAACGCACTGATCTGGTGGAGACGGACCTGATCGAGAGTTCCATACCGAGGGCGGGCCACACAGCATGTGTCGAATCGATGATCACGCCGCCGGGCACTTCCTCGAGCATCGCGATGATCTCGGGATCGACAGTGTCGTCACCCTGCGGTGCTGCCTGCGCGGGCGTCACTCCGAGCGTGAGCATCGCGCCCAGCGCCGCCGCTGCGACGATCGTGCTCCACGTCATCTGATCGCCTCCTCATCGATGTCCCACATCCGATAGGAGATGATCGAACCGGCGGCGTAGACCTCGTCTGCGATCAGGACTGTGCGTTCGACGCCGACGATCCTCCCGGTATCACGGGAGACCAGGATCAGATCGCTGGCGGCGCCGTCCGGTGACACCACCCTGACTCCGCTCACATCACGCCCCAGACGGTCCTTCGTCACTCCGAGCGCCTCACCGCCCTGCGCCTCCTCGAGGAGTCCGAGCAGTTCGCGGTGTTGAGCATTCGTCAGCGTCCATTGATCGAGGACCGATGTGAAAGCCAACTCGACGTCGTATGCCGTCGGGTTCTCCGGCATGCCGAAGGCACGGAGGATGGCGATCATGTCTTGACGAGTCTCGCCGGGCACTTCTGTCCAGGGCGTGTAGAAATCGCCGGGCGCCATCACGAGGTCGGTGACGACCTCCCCGCTGCTGGTCACCTCAGCGGCGTTGCTCGCGACCGCGTCCTCAGGGTCGTAGGGAACACCGGCGATGATCGTCATGCGACCCGAGCCGTCCGGTTCCCACGTGAGCGTGGAGAGCTGCGGCACCACCTTGCTGACCTTCGCCTCGACTTCGACCGAGAATCCCCAGAAAGCGGTCCTGACGGTGCGCTCCGGCGCCGCGGGTCCGGTCGAACCGGCGAGAGCCGTCTCGGCGTCGTCGACCACCTGGGCGACCGTGGTCGCGCCTTCGAAGTCGAGAGGCGACGGCATCCCCGCCACCGCGGCACCCTGAGGAGAGAACACGGCGAATGCCAACGCCATCGATGCGGCGACTGCCGTCAGACCGGAGGCCCAGCCCCAGGCACGTCGACGCCGTCTGCGGGGCGCCAGGCTCGTGCGGAGGATGCGGTCACGTGTGGCAAGCGCCCGCGCATCGGGCGCAGCGTCACGGGGCGTCAGCGCGGGGTCGGCTTCGCTCAGCATCCGTTCGAGCACGGCGTTGTCAGTCATCACCCGTTGTCGCCCCCCTCCAGGCCCAGCTCCGCGCACAGGCGATGCCGCGCGCGTCCCAGCGTCTTGCGCACTCGGAACTCGGAAGCACGCATCAACTCCGCGATCTCCCCCACCGCGAGTCCATCCCAGTACGTGAGCATGATGATACGCCTCTGTGCTGGGGTGAGGACAGACAAGGCGCGGAGGACTTCGACACGGCCGCGCTGATCCGGTCGGCCCTCTTCGCCGGAGAGTCCCAGATGCACCGCGTCGAGCGCACCATACGGAGTGGACGATCGACCCGAACGCGCACGTAGCCTCCGATCCGCGGCGCGCAGCAGCCAGACGCGACTGGGCGGTCGCGCGGGTCTGAGCTTCGTCCACGCGAGAAGGAACACCTCCGAGACGATCTCGGTGACTTCTTCCTCCGCACCGACCACACCCTCGATGTGATGGCGCACTGCCGCCCAGTGCTCGTCGAACACTCGGGTGAAGACCTCGGTGCGCAGCGGATCCGGGTCTTCGCTGCGACCGCTCATGTCGCCGGGGTCGGCGGTCTTCCCGCCGCCATCGACGTGGTGCCGGACGTCATCTCAGAATCCGAGCCTGCCGAGCTGCTTCGGATCGCGCTGCCACTCCTTCGCGACCTTCACATGCAGCCCGAGGAACACGCGTGTCCCCAGCAGCTCTTCGATCCCGACACGCGCGCGTGCACCCACCTCGCTGAGCCGCTTTCCCTTATGCCCGATGATGATCGCCTTCTGGCTGTCCCGTTCGACCACGATCGAGGCATGCACGTCGGTCAGGTCGGTGCCCTCCCGGGGTGCGATGTCGTCGATCACGACGGCGATCGAGTGCGGAAGCTCATCGCGCACGCCTTCGAGGGCGGCCTCGCGGATCATCTCCGCGATCCGGTCCTCTTCCGACTCGTCGGTCGTGATGCCCTCCGGATACAGCGCAGGACCCTGCGGCATCAGCGAGAGGATCTCGTCCGAGAGCACGTCGAGCTGCTCACGGGTCAGTGCAGACAGCGGGATGACCGCGGCCCAGTCCTCCCGGAGGGAGTCGACCTCCATCAGCCGCTCGGTGACCTCGTCGCGCCCGGCCGCATCCATCTTGGTCACGATCGCGATCTTCTTCGCGCGCGGGTAGCCGTCGAGAGAGGCGGCGATCCGCCGGTCGCCGGGGCCGACCTTCTCGTTGGCTGGCACGCAGAAGCCGATGACGTCGACGTCGCCCAGCACCTGCTCGACGAGATCATTGAGCCGCTCGCCGAGCAGCGTACGCGGCTTGTGGATGCCGGGGGTGTCGACGATGACGAGCTGCCCCTCCGGCCGGTTGACGATTCCACGGATCGCCCGACGCGTCGTCTGCGGCTTCTCGCTGGTGATCGCGATCTTCTCGCCGACGAGCGCGTTGGTGAGCGTCGACTTCCCGACATTGGGGCGGCCGACGAAGGTCACGAACCCGCTTCGAGTGTCGTCAGTCATCGTCTCGATCTCCTTCATCCTGCACATCGTCGGGTTCCCCCGCCGCACGTTCCACGAACACCGTCGCGATCCCTCGCCCGCGACCGCGCGATGCGCCGCCCGTGAGCACCAAGCCTTCCACGGTGGCCGTCGCCCCGGGCTGCGGAACCTGTCCCAGCGCCTTGCCGAGCAGCCCGCCGATCGAATCGACGTCCTCGTCCTCGAGCTCGAGACCGAACAGGTCGCCGACATCCTCGAGCGAGAGTCGGGCGCTCACGCGGTATCGCCCGTGACCGAGATCGACGAATTCCGCCGATACCTGATCGTACTCGTCGGAGATCTCGCCGACGAGTTCCTCGATCAGATCCTCCAGAGTGACCAGGCCAGAGATCCCCCCGTGCTCGTCGATCACCAGACAGACGTGCACGGCGTCGCGCTTCATCTGCTGCAGGAGCGTCTCCGCGCGCATCGACTCGGGGACGAAGGTCGCGGGGCGGGCGATCGGCCGGATGGACGCCGCGCGCCACGCACTGTCGTCGCGGTACGCGAACTGCACGAGATCCTTGAGGTACAGCACTCCGACGACGTCGTCGGCATCGTCATCGACGACGGGCATCCGGGACACACCGCGGTTCAGGAAGAGCGACATCGCCTCGTCCGTGGTCGCCGTCGCATCGACCGTGACCATCTCCGTGCGGGGCACCATCACGGCGCGGACGAACTGATCGGTGAAGTCGAAGACCGAGTGGATGAGATCGCGGTCGTCCTCCTCGATGAGGTCGTTCGACGCCGCCTCGTCGACCATGCTGAGCAGTTGGTCCTCGCTGGTGAAGGAGCTGCGGCCCGTGCCGGGCGTCACGCGGTTGCCGAGCAGGACGAGCCCCTGTGCAAGCGGCCCGAGGAAGATACGGAGCCCTCGCACGATCGAGGCCGTGCCGCGGATCATCGCCTCGGCGTGCTGGCGACCGAACGACCGAGGACTCGCTCCCACGAGCACGAACGTGATGGCCGTCATGAGGACGGCGGCGGCGAGCATCGCCCACCAGTTGTTCTCGATCAGGATCGTGAATGCCACCGTCACGAGCACGGCCGCTGTGACCTCCGCGAGCACGCGGATGAAGGCCACGGCGTTCACGTGCGCGTCGAGGTCAGCGGCGATGCGACCCAGCGCCTTGGCTCTGCGACCCTCTGTCGCCATGTCGGCGAGACCGGCGCGCGATGTGACTCCGTATGCGGCGTCGATCGCGGACATGAGACCGCCGAACGCCACCAGCAGCACGGCGGCGATCAGGAGGAGAGCCGCGGTCATCGCCGGCGTTCAGCTACGGCGAAGCCCTGGATCAGCTCCTTCTGCAGCCCGAACATCTCACGCTCCTCGTCGGGCTCGGCGTGATCGAAACCGAGGAGGTGCAGCAGCCCGTGAGTGGTGAGCAGGATGAGCTCGTCCATCAGAGTGTGGTCCGCAGCCTGCGCCTGCGTCTCGGCCACCTGCGGGCAGAGCACGATGTCGCCGAGCAGGCCGGGAGCCGTCGGACGGTCCTCGGTTCCGGGACGCAGCTCGTCCATCGGGAAACTCAGCACGTCGGTGGGACCGGGCTCATCCATCCACTGCACGTGGAGGGCTTCCATGGCTCCCTCGTCGACGAGGACGATCGCCACCTCGGCATCCGGGCTGACGTGCAGCTGCGCGAGGTTGAAGTCCGTCAGCCGCTGCAGCACGGCCTCGTCGACGTCGATGGCCGACTCGTTGTTGATCTCGATCATGAGAGTCCTCGTTTCGGCGCGCGGTCACGCGGTCCTGGTCGTTGTGCTCCCCTGCGCTCGGCCCGATTGGCGAACTCGGCCGCCTGTTCGCGCTCGAACCGCTGCGCGGTGCGCTTCTCGTCGTATTCGCTGTACGCGTCTACGATGCGTCCGACCAGCGAATGCCGCACGACGTCGTCACTCGTGAGCCGGGAGAAGTGGATGTCGTCGATGCCGTCGAGCACGCGGGTCACCAGCCGGAGCCCCGAGGATCCCTGCGGAAGGTCGACCTGCGTGATGTCACCGGTGACGACCATCCGCGTGCCGAAGCCGAGACGGGTCAGGAACATCTTCATCTGCTCTGGGGTGGTGTTCTGCGCCTCGTCGAGCACGACGAAGGAGTCGTTGAGGGTACGGCCGCGCATATAGGCGAGAGGTGCCACCTCGATCGTGCCGGTCGCCATGAGGCGCGGGACGATCTCCGGGTCCATCATCTCGTTGAGCGCGTCGTACAGCGGGCGCAGGTACGGATCGATCTTGTCGGTCAGGGTGCCAGGAAGGAAACCGAGCCGCTCCCCCGCCTCGACGGCGGGACGCGTGAGGATGATGCGGGTGACCTCTTTGCGCTGGAGCGCCTGCACGGCCTTCGCCATCGCGAGGTAGGTCTTGCCGGTACCGGCGGGACCGATGCCGAACACGATCGTGTTCTCCTCGATCGCGTCGACGTACTCCTTCTGCCCGAGGGTCTTCGGACGGATGACCTTGCCGCGGGTCGTCAGGATAGCCTCGCCCAGGACCTCGCTCGGACGCGGGCCCCCCTCCTGCCGCAGCATGCGTGCTGAGCTGGAGACATCGCTCGGTGCCAGATCATGCCCTGCCCTGGTCATCTCGAGAAGCTCTTCGACCAGTGTCTTCGCCTTCGCGACCGCATCGGCGGTGCCGCTGAGTGTGATCTCGTTGCCGCGCACCAGCACCTGGACGTCACGGTGCTCCTTCTCCAGCATCCGCAGAAGCCGGTCCTGCGGCCCGAGCAGCTGGACCATCGCGACGCCGTCGGCGTAGATCTTCTCGACCGCCTCGGGAGGCTGGCCGCCGAGGCTCCGCTCCTGGGGTTCGTGGTTCTCAGGCACCGACGCTCTTCTCGGTCAATCCGCCGGCCAGCACATGCGCGTGGACGTGGAAAACGGTCTGTCCGGCATTGGCGCCGGTGTTGAAGACGAGGCGGAAGTCGCCGTCTTCGGTGTGCTCCTTGGCGAGCGTCCCCGCGAAGGCGATCATCTCGGCCAGCAGAGCGGGATCCCCCGCAGCGAGTTCGGTGACATCGCGGTACTCCGCCGACTTCGGCACCACGAGCAGATGCACCGGTGCCTGCGGGGCGATGTCGCGCAGAGCGAAGAGGCGGTCGGTCTCGCCGATGATCTCGGCAGGGATCTCCCCGTTCAGAATGCGCGTGAAGATCGAGGTGTCCGTCATGCCGACAAGTCTACTGACCACAGCGACCCCGCAGCCGTGAGCCCGTCGTCGTGTGCTCGCGGTGCCGTCACCATCGCCCGAGCGTGACCGACAGCACGGCGATCGCGGCAGGTCCCGCCGTCGAGGTGCGCAGCACCGTGTCCCCGAGGAGCACACGTTCGG
>NZ_JAGYWT010000480.1:0-1855 GCF_019279095.1 Microbacterium sp. BF1
GCCGCCGCATCCTCGCCGTCGACGAGCCCGGGCGGTGCGGCACCTGCCGCTGTGGACAGCGGTGGAGCTGCGCCCTCGAGCGGCGGTAGTTCCTCTGGGTGGAATGCGGCGGGATCCGCGATGAACAGTCTCGGCAGCTCGGCATCGAGCAGCAGTAACGGAATTGACGAACAGGGGTCGAACGATGAGTAGCAATGACACCACGATGGTGGAGCACGGCAACATCGTCATGCCCGCCAAGCTCGGCATCGGCGGGCTGGGTGCGGGTGTGACGTTCGGGTCTATCCCGTTCGCACTCGTCCTCATTGGATGCATCGTGCGCGGCTGGTGGCTTGCTGCCGGCATCATCACGCTCCTCGGTGTGGCCGCGGCGGTAGTGACCGTGGTCACCGTCAAGCAGGGCCGCAACTGGTATCGGCGCAAGGCGAACCGCATGGCGTTCCGCACTGCGGAGCGTCGCGGCGACACACTTCTGGTTGCGGGGCCTGCGGGACGGATCCCGGATGGGAGCTTCCGTCTGCCGGGCCTGCTTACGGCGTCAGAGCTGAGCGAGCACAAAGACAGCTACGGCAACCCGTTCGGGATGATCCGTCTCGCTACAGCGACGACAAAGCACTACACCGTGGTGATCGAGTGCTTCCCCGATGGGGACTCGCTCGTGGATCAGGACAGGATCAACCGGCAGGTCGCCCATTGGGGTGGCTGGCTCGCCCAGCTGGGTGTGGAGGATTCGATCGTCGGCGCATCTGTCACGATCGAGAGCGCGCCGGACTCTGGCCTGCGGCTGCGGCGCATGGTCGCGGAGAACGTGTCTGACCACGGCAGCGACTTCTCCACCGCCGTTGTCGGTGGCCTCGCGGACACGCTGTCGGGCGGTGCTCCTCAGCTGAGCACGCGTCTGGCTCTGACGTTCAATGGCACGGGTCTGGAGTCGAAGAACTCCGATCGTGGCGTGCAGGAGATGGCAGACGAGATCGGCAACCGCCTCCCGGTCCTGTTGGCTTCGCTGGGCATGACGGGAGCTGGCACCGGGGCGCAGGCCTGCACGGCGCAGGACATCGTGGACTTCACCCGCGTGGCGTACGACCCGACGGTGTCGGCCCGCGTCGAGCAGGCCCGCCAGGAGGGCGGGACAGGCCTGACCTGGTCGGAGGCCGGCCCTGCGTTCTCCGAGGCGAAGTACGACCGCTACTACCACGACCGGGGTGTGTCGAAGTCGTGGACGATGTACGAGGGTCCGCGATCAAAGTTCTACGCGACGGCGCTGCGCCGCGCATTCGAGCCGATGAAGGGCGTCCTCCGCAAGCGGGTGACGATCCTGTATCGTCCGATCCCCGCTGGGGATGCGCCGGATGTGATCGAGGCCGAGATCAACAACGCGCAGTTCAACTCGTCGACGAAGCAGCGCGCGACGGCCCGGCAGAAGAACCGCATCCGGTTCGCGAACAAGGCGGCCGAGGAGGAGGCCGCGGGTGCGGGTCTCGTCCGGTTCGGCATGATCATCACCACGACGTGCCGGACGAACGATGAGTTCCCGCGTTTGGAGAAGGTCATTCCGTCGCTGACGAATCAGGCGCGCCTCAAGATCCGTGAGGCGCTGGGGAACGAGGACGTGGCATTCCTCGCGGGGCTGCCGCTGGGTGTGGTTCTGCCCGCGCACATGACGTTGCCCGACCAGATTAGGGACTGGCTGTGATGACGATGACGACGACAAGAGCGCAACGACGACAGACGGAGGCGGGAGAGCTGCGGCTGACCCCGCGTGAGGCAAAGCGCCTGGAGCACAAGGTGCGACCCCCGGCTGTCACGCCGCTGCAGCGCTGGCTGCAGTTCCTCGACCGCACCCGAACGCAGC
>NZ_JAGYWT010000481.1:0-1854 GCF_019279095.1 Microbacterium sp. BF1
TCCTGTTCAAAGCATGACAAAACAAAAGACTTGTCTTCTTTTGCTATCTAACTGTACTGCCGAAGAGCGTCAACGAAGCAGGAAGAGACGAGCGGGCATGTTACGGAAAACCCGAATCGGAGTGTCCGGTTGACTCGGTGTCGTGCTCACCCGGCCCGCCGTACCTTGGAATCATGACCACTCAGACTGCGACCCCGGCTCCCGCAACGGCGGTGAAGCCGCCGTTGCGCATCTTCCTCACGATCCTGCACCTGGCAGGCGTCGGCATCCTCGGCGGTGCCATCTTCAGCATGCTCGGCGGGCTCCTCGGCACCGGCCTCGGCCTCCTCTTCGCCGCGGGCATCGGCCTCGTCCTGCTGGTGGGACTGGTCTACGCGTTGTACGGACTCGGCTGGTTCGAGGTCGCGCGCGTCGGCACGCTGTACCTCACGCCGATCGCTCCGCTGCGCCTGCAGCCGCGCGACCGCCCCGGGTTCGTCGGCTGGTTGCGTGCGCTCGGACGTCAGGCGATCGATGGGCGCATGTGGCGTGCGATCGCCAACTTCGCCATCTCCGCACTGCTCGGCTGGGTCGTTCTCCGTCTGTTCTGGGGCCTGGTGTGGTCGATCATCATCTCGTTCGCTCCCCTCACCGCGGCAGACTCCGTCATGGGTCCGTTCGGCGGCGGAGGCATCCCCGTCGCCTGGGCTCCCCTGGTCGGCATCCTCGGCATCGCGGCGTGCGTCGTCGGCATGATCGGGCTGGCCCTGCTGCATCGCACCCTGTCGCTCGCGATCGTGATCCGCAGCAAGGAGACCGAGCTCACCGAACGCGTGCGTACCTCCACGGCGCAGCGGGAAGGCGCCGTGCGGGCCGCCGACGTGGAGCGCACCCGCATCGAGCGCGACCTGCATGACGGCGTTCAGCCCCGACTGGTCTCGGTCGGCATGACCCTCGGACTCGCGCAGCAGAAGATCGACAGCGATCCCGACGCCGCGAAGGAACTGATCAACGAGGCCCACACCTCCACCAAGGCAGCCATCACCGAGCTGCGTCAGCTGGCCCGCGGCATCCACGCTTCGGTGCTCGACGACCGCGGTCTCGACGCTGCTCTGTCGGCACTCGCCGGACGCTCGCACATCCCCGTGCACCTCGATGTGCGCATGGAGGGTCGCTGCAGTCGCGAGGCCGAGGCCGCCGTGTACTTCTCCATCGCCGAATCCCTGACCAATGCGGCGAAGCACTCGCGGGCCAGTGAAGCGCGGGTGATCGTGCGGCTCCGCGAGGGCAACACCCTCTGGGCACGCGTGGAGGACAACGGCATCGGTGGCGCGCAGGTGCAGCCGGGAGGCGGACTCGACGGGATCGCCAACCGCATCCTCGCCGCGGGGGGAACCTTCCGTCTCGACAGTCCGCAGGGCGGACCGACCAGCCTGGAGGTGAACGTCCCATGCGCATCCTGATCTGCGAGGACTCGGTCCTGCTTCGAGAAGGTCTGGTCCGTCTTCTCGAAGACGCCGGCCACGACGTGGTCTCGGCCCTCCCCGACATCGAAGGTCTCGACCAGGCCGTCGCCACCACGACGCCCGACCTGTGCATCCTGGACGTACGCCTTCCGCCGACATTCACCGACGAGGGCATCCGTGCCGCGCTCGGTCTGCGCTCGACGCATCCGACGCTCGCGATCCTCGTGCTCTCGCAGTACGTCGAGGAGCGGTACGCCTCGGATCTGATCGCAGCGCAGGGGGGTCCGCTGGGCTACTTGCTCAAGGACCGCGTCGCCGATGTCTCCGAGTTCCTCGCCTCCGTGCAGCGGATCTCCGAGGGGGCCACCGTGCTCGACCCCGAGGTCGTCGCGCAGCTGCTGACCCGTCG
>NZ_JAGYWT010000482.1:0-1854 GCF_019279095.1 Microbacterium sp. BF1
AAGGCCGGGCGCAGGGCGAGGACCGCGGCACGTTCTGCGGTGTCCTGCTCCGCGCGGCCGACGGCGGCGTCGAGGTAGTCAGTGCGCTGACTGGCGTCGTGATATCGGTCGTTCAGGGCCTCGAGCTGCGCGATGGCTGCCGATCTCTCGTTCTCGAGAGCGTCGGCTCTGCCGACCATCCCCCCGACGAGCAGCACGGAGGCCGCGATCGTGACAGCCAGCACGCGCCGGATCACGGCAGGAATCCCGTCGTGTCGGCGATGTCCGCGTCCTGATCGGCGAGCTGCGAGCGAAGGGCTGTGAGCTTCTCTGCGAGCTCCAGGTTCTCGCCGCGAGATTCATCCAGCGCGCGCTCGATCCTCACGATCTCCGCCTTGACCGCGGCGATCGACTCCAGACGCTCCTGGTCGGCGATCACGACGAGCGAGATCCCACCGACCAGCAGGAGGCATCCGACAGCGACAGCAAGATTCCGCATCTCGCTCCCCAGGACAGCGCAACAGTTCCGGACCGACTCCGATCGCCCCAATATACAACCGGAGCCGTCTCTGCAGTCCCCCGACCGCGAGAGACGGTGGGCCCGACGGGTCAGGCGCTCAGATCGCCGCGCTCGGCGAGACGTCGCTCGGCTGCGGACTGTCCGCTGGCCAAGTGCGCCGGCACGATCCGACGCAGCGCTTCGGTGTCGCGCGCCGTAATCGCCTCGAGGATGATGCGGTGCTCGTCCGCCATCGCGAGCAGGTCGTCGTGCTGCCCGAACAACCAGCGCAGACGCGTGAGGAAGACGGCGATGAGCTCGCCGAGCATCTCGTTCGCCGCGAGCTCGACGGCGATCTCGTGGAACTCCGCCGCGGCGACCCTGGCCGCCTCGGAGTCCTCGGCGCGAACGGCCTCGAGTTCGCGTTCGTAGGCTCCACGGATGCGAGCGATCCCGGCCTCATCGTGCCGCTCGGCTGCGAAGACGAAGATCAGCGTCTCGATGGCCTCGCGCACCTCGGCGAAGTCCTGGATATCGCGGTGGGTGAACTCCCGCACGACCGCCCAGGTACGGGGGCGTGCGACGACGATCCCCTCGGCCACGAGCGTGCGGATGGCTTCGCGAACCGGGAGCCGGGAGACGTTCAGTTCCGCCGCGATGTCGCGCTCGACGAGCCGTGCTCCCGGTCTGCGCCGCCCGAGGATGATGTCGTCGCGAAGGACGCGCGTGACTCTCACCGACTCGAGTTCGCCGCCTGCTGCCATAGCCCCCGCCATCTGGGCATTCTCGCACTCCGGGCGGTGTTCCTCCAACTTTTGGTATCCCAAGAGTCGCGTGGGTGCGGGCCCTGCGGCGAGCGAGCTCTCCGCCTCCCCCGCCGCACCGGTGCTCAGGGCAGGCGGTTCGCGATCGCGAGGTTCGCGGTGAGCTCCTCGGCGTTCTGCCGGACCACGTAGGCGGGACGGTCTCGCTCGACTCGCCATGACTCGCTCAGCGGCCCCACATTGACCGTGTCGAATCCGGCCTCGTCGTAGAAGCGGGTCACGAAGGCGACGGCCTCCGCGTCATCACCGGCCGTGGCCAGTGCGCGACGATCGGGGGTGCCGGCAGGTGTGCCGTCGGACGTGATCTCCGAAGCGAAGATGTGGTTGAACGCCTTCGCGATCTTCGAGTCAGGGAGGGCGCGCTGCACCAGCTCCGACGTCGTCGTCTCGCCCTTGTCGAGGGCCTCGATGCGGCCGTCCCGCTCGAAGTAGTAGTTGTTCGTGTCGAGGACGATCTTGCCGGCGAGCTGCTCGGCGGGGAGGTCGTCGATGGCGCGGAGCGGCACCGTGACGACCGCGACGTCGGCAGCGGCAGCGGCCTCCTGCGCGGTG
>NZ_JAGYWT010000483.1:0-1846 GCF_019279095.1 Microbacterium sp. BF1
CCGCCGGTACTCCGGTGGTCGAGGCGCTGGTCGAGACCGGGCTCGTGGCGAGCCTCTCCGAGGCGAGGCGCGCGATCACCCAGGGCGGTGTCACGCTCGACGGCGAACGCGTCGAAGACGAGGCAGCCACGGTTCAGGGCACACTTCCCGGCGGCGTCTCCGTACTCCGCCGCGGCAAGAAGACCCTCGCCGGCGTCTTCCTCGGCTGAGTCTCCGGTCAGCGGATAGCAGAGACGGATGCCGTTCACTCCCAGCCACGCACTGGTCGCGCTGCCGTTCATCCGTACGCCGCTGGTGCCGGCGGCGATCGCGATCGGCGCGATGACACCTGATCTCCCGTTGTTCGTGCGCGGCGTGGGGCTGAACTACTCGTTCACCCACACGTTCGGCAATGTCGTGTGGACCGCACTGCTCGCGTTCGCGTTGTTCCTGATCTGGCGCGTCGTCCTGCGTCCGGCGGTTCCCGAGCTGGTTCCGCTGTGGCTGGCGCGACGCCTGCCAGACGACTGGGATGACAGGGGTCTCGCCGCGGTGCGGTCGGCGGTCGGCGTCGGGCAGAAGCGCGCGTATCCGTTCCTGCTCGCCGTGTCGTTCGTGCTCGGAGTGCTCTCGCACATCGTGTGGGACCTCTTCACGCATGAGGGACGCTGGGGTGTCCAGGCGATTCCCGGACTCGAGGAGATGTGGGGCCCGCTGCCCGGGTTCAAGTGGCTCCAGCACGGGTCGAGCCTGATCGGCCATGCGATTATCGGCATCTGGGCATTGCTGTGGCTTCGTCGACAGGCCCCGCGACCGACCGTCGTGCAGTCTTCGCCGATGTGGATGCGCGTGGCATGGTGGGCCTCGCTCCCCGTGATCCTGGTCGGCGCGTGGGTCGGCGGACTCGTCGTCTTCGGTCCGCTGGATGCGGAGTTCACCGTTCAGCACCTCGCCTACCGGGTTCTCCCACCAGCGTGTGCGATCTGGGGCGCGATCACGTTCGTGCTCTGCCTCGTTCTCTCGATGCGCGGGCGCCGTCACCAGGTGGGCTGATCCGAACTCCACTTGTGCGGCGCCCGATACTCGAAGCCCGCCAGCGCAGGACGAGCGGTGACGAGAGCCGTTCCGTCGACATCGAATCGCTCCACATGCGGCCGTGTGTCGAACTCGACCTCGGCTGCGGGTTCTCCGCTGCGGGGCATCCCGAGCAGTTCCGCCGCGACGCGACGGAGTGAGGTGCGCACGATCCACGAACCTTCCTCTGGGCGGCGGCGCAGCAAAGCGGTCACCGCCGCAGCGAGCAGGTAGCCGGCGCTGTGGTCGAGAGCCTGGGCCGGAAGCGCACCGGGGCGGTCGCCGTCCGCCGACTCGATGAACGAGATTCCGCTCGCCGCCTGAACGAGGCTGTCGAACTCTGCCCGCTCGGGATTCTCCACGCCCCAAGCGCTGAGCTGCGCGACGACCAGACGCGGATATCGGCGCGCGAGCACTTCCGGCTGCAGCCCCAGCCTGTCGAGAGCAGCGGGACGGTAGCCGAGTACGACGGCATCGGCATGCGCGAGCAACTCCTGCAGCCGAGACGTGCGCGCGTCCAGCACCGCGGATCGCTTGCCGTGTCCGGTGTCGAGGTGCTGCCACTCCGGTTCGGGCCGATGTGGGGGATCGATACGCAGCACGTCGGCACCGAGCATGGCGAGCGTGCGTGAACAGACCGGACCAGCGATGACTCTCGTGAGATCGAGTACGCGCATGCCCTGGAGGGGGAGCGAAGCCGGCGGCGTCGACGCCGCCGTAGCCCGGGGCGCATGCGAAGCGGGCGTCGTGTCGATGCGAACCAGCTCGAGCAGCGGATGCTCGCGGAGTGCGC
>NZ_JAGYWT010000484.1:0-1841 GCF_019279095.1 Microbacterium sp. BF1
GAAGTCCTGGTCTCCACGGGCGAGGGTAAGAAGGACACCGAGACCCACCGCCTCACGGGGCGTGCCGAAGACAACAGGCTCGTGCACTTCGAGGTCACGGAATACTCTGAGCTGCCCCGCCCCGGTGGGCGCCGAAGATGGTGGTGATGAGCCAGGACTGCCCCAGCGGCAGCTCCAGCAGGAAGCGCCCGAGCTGCGTGCCGAACTCGCGCTCGATGCTGAGCTTGGGGTTGAACGCGGCCATGAAGGCGAGGAACCCCGCGAGGCCGGCCGAGACCGTGAACACGGCCGCACCGACCGAGGCGATGTTCAGAGCGGCGTCGAATGATCGCTCCCCCGCGCGCAGGCCGAACAGCGCGAGCACGAGCGCGCCGAGCATGACCGCGCCCGAGACGTTCATGACGAGCTTCGCGATCGGCGTACCCCAGAGCACGAAGGGACCGGGGTCCTGCAGCAGCGGCGGCTTGGCGCCTCCGCCGACGAGGAGCGCCAGCACCAGCGCCACCAGGGCGGCGATGAGGAGGATGATGACGCCGGCGACTCGATACGCCGAAATCCGACTCGTCGACTCGCTGCGGGAACTCACCCCTCCAGCCTAGGCGCGCCCGACGGTGAGAAAGCACGCAGGCCGCCCCCGTCGGAACGGGAGCGGCCTGCGAAGAGGTGCGGTCGAATTACTTGACGGCAGCCTTGAGCTTGGAGCCAGCGGTCACCTTGACGCGCTTGCCGGCCGGGATCTTGATCTCGGCGCCGGTCTGCGGGTTGCGGCCCGTGCGAGCAGCGGTGTCGACCTGCTCGAAGGAGATCCAGCCCGGGATGGAGACCTTGCTGCCCTTGGCAACGGCGTCGGAGACCGTGGCGAACAGCGAGTCGAGGACACCGGAGACGGTGGCCTGGCTCTGGCCCGTGGCGCTTGCGATGCTCGCGACGAGCTCGGTCTTGGTGATGGACTTGTCAGCCATGTCATCCTCCAGCGACGAGTTCCCGTCGCATCGTTGTGGGTGTCGGAGCGGATGCTCCTGGTCTAGCGACCGCCTTGAATGTACCAACCACCACCCTCATTTCCGCGTCATTTCGCGGGTTTTGGGCAATTACTGGGCGTGTCGCGTCACTTTTGTCACTCCAGTCACAGATTCGAGGGGCGGATCCGCCCCCCGGAAGCCGGATCGGCGCGGTCGCGGATGCCCGCGGCGGTGCCGGAGGTCAGGGCAGGTTGCTGAGCAGACGCACCTCGAGCACCGGATTCGCGGCGGTAACTTCTGCCCTGATGCCTTCGCCGACCGACGCCGAGACCCAGCCGATGATGCCCGTGGTGAACGCCCCCTCCGTGAGGATCGTGTCCTCCCACTCGACGTCGCAGTTCGTCAGCTGCCAGCTGCGGGCCGAGTTCACACCGATGTTCGCATCCTCGGGCAGCACCTCGCCGACCGCGCGGTCATCCGGGATCAGGTACACGTCGAACGTCCCGAGAGGGATGTTGCACCATCGGCAGCATCCGCTCCATTGCCACTGCCGTTCCGACGAATATACTCCCCGTTCAGGTCTTCCGTGACGTCGAGCCCGATCCGGCGCCCTCCGTCGGCGGCGTAGACGACCGTCCTGACCCGGATCGAGGAGCCCTCGACCACCGCATGCGCGGCCATCGGCGCCTGGCATCCTGCGTCCAATCCCTGCAGGATCGCGCGTTCCACCGTGATGGCCAGACGAGTGTCGGTGTCGTCGAGACCGGCAAGTGCCGCGAGCAGCTCCTCCGGCGCATCGGCGCGGGTCTCGACGGCGAGCGAGCCCTGCCCTGGCGCGGTCGGCCATTCGGCGAGACCGAGCTCCTCGCGCCGTAGCGG
>NZ_JAGYWT010000485.1:0-1840 GCF_019279095.1 Microbacterium sp. BF1
GCCTCGACGAAGCGCGAGAGGAGGCGCGCGGCGACGAGGGAGCCGACGATGATCACGAGCCCGGCCCCGAGTCCGACTCGGTCGATGTCGAACACGACCATCCACGTGACGAGGATCGGCCAGTGCACCAGGTAGAGCGCGTAGGCGTCACCGGAGAAGTACGTCATCGGCTTCGATGCGAGCAACGACGCGGGCCCTCCGCGCGCATCACCCGCCCCGGACACGATCACCGCGGCGGCGCAGAGCACCGGCCACAGGGCCAGATAGCCGGGGAATCGTCCGCCGACATCGAGGAGGATGCCGCAGAGCACGATGCCTGCCACACCACCCCAGCCGAGCACGGCGCGGATGACGACGCCCAGACGGATGAACGGCAGCAGCAGAGCCAGGAGCGAGCCCGCCGCGAACTCCCACAGCCGCGTCCGGGTGTCGAAGTACGCGAACGCCTGGTCGGACCGGGTCTCGATGACCGAGAACCACAGCGACCAGACGAAGATGACGAGGAAGACGCCGATCAGCGCAGGACGGATGAGGTCGCGACGGCGGCGGAGGATGAGCGCGACCAGGAGAATGAGCAGTGGCCAGAGGAGGAACACCTGCCCCTGGATCGACAGCGACCAGAAGTGCTGCAGCGGGCTCGTCTCGGAGCTGTCGCGGACGTAGTAGTCGACCTCGGAGAACGCCAGCTGCCAGTTCTGCACGTAGAAGAGGCTCGCCCAGGTCTCATTCCAGATCCGCGTCCACTGGGTCGGCGGGAAGAACGCGGCGCTCGCGGCGAGGACAGCGAGCAGGGTCACGGCGGCGGCCGGGACGAGCCGACGGAAGCGTCGGCTCCAGAACTGCGGCAGCGACAGCGGGGTCCCCGCCACCACCCGGCGCGTCAGCGAGCCGGTGAGGAGGAAGGCGGAGATCATCAGGAAGACGTCGACACCGCCGGAGACCCGGCCGAACCACACGTGGTAGACGACGACGAGCACGATCGCCAGAGTGCGCAGCCCATCGATGTCGGCTCGATAGCCGGCACGGTGCTGCGCGGTGGCTGGCCTCGTTGTGGGCACGCGGAAAACCTCGGTCACACGGCGGTCGTCTCCACCGATTCGGGTGGGCGGAGACTTCCGATCCACCCTAACCCACGGCCCGGACCGGCGTCATCCGCGCGGCGTCGGAGGGGCGGCGAGTGCCTCATCGAGCGTGATGCGGAGCCTGTCGCTGAGCGTGGCCGCGTAGGCGCTGCTCAGATGATCCGCGTCGTAGAACACCGGCTCCCCTCCGACAGCAGCGAAGCACACGGCGTCGTCGCAGAGCAGCGGGCTCATGTCGATCGGCCACAACCCCGCCCGCGGTTCCAGCGACGCCAGGGCGACGGGATCCGGGGGCAGCGCGACGGGGCGCGCAACCGCGCAGTCGACAGGCGACTGCGCATTGAGCAGGAGACAGTCGATGTCGCGGACGTCACCGTTCAACGGGGTGTCCGCGATAGGGACGACCGCGACGCCGGCGTCGATCCAGCGACCCCAGGTACCACGGAGTGCCTCGACGAACTGGTCATCGTGCGATCGTCCGCTCCCATCATCGACGAGCTGCTGTCGTGCCGCCATCGCGGTGACCACCATGTCGGGCGGGTCCGCGACGATCTCCTCCGAGAGCGCGCCGGCCCAATTCCGGCAGCGCTCGTAGTCCACCGGCCCCCACAGCGCGTCGAAGCCGACGAACGCGACGTCGGCCGGCGGACAACCGGAGAAGGAGCTGATGGTCAGGTTCCATCCCTCCGCGCGCGCGATCGGGAAGACGGCGGCCTGCCACTGCTCGGCGTGCGAGTCTCCGACCAGCCACACCCGCG
>NZ_JAGYWT010000486.1:0-1838 GCF_019279095.1 Microbacterium sp. BF1
GCGTCCTCGCCCACGAACTCGGCCACGCCTGCCTCGGCCATCTCCCCGCGCCCACCCCCGCCATCCGTGCGCTTCAGGAGCGCCAGGCAGACGAATGGGCGGCATCCCGGTTGATCACCCCGCGCGCCTACGCCGAGGCGGAGGAGGTTCGGGGACCGCATCTGGCGAGCCTCGCCTTCGAGATGGATGTCACGATCGAGCTGGTCGTGGCCTATCAGCGCCTGTTGCGTCAGACGCTACTCGTCGCTGGTTGAATATCGACATGGCCTTCCTCGTCACGCCCTCCCCCGTCACCCTCACCGGCCGACTCGTCGAACTGCGCCCTCTCGATCGCTCGCACATCGAGGGACTGATCGAGGCCGTACAGGAGGACGACCTGTGGAAGACGGCGTGGTACACCTCGGTGCCCGCACCGGACGGGGTGGCGGCAGAGGTCGAGCGACGGATCGGACTCATCGAGAAGGGCGAGATGGTCCCGTTCACGGCCTTCGACGCGTCCGGCCGCATCCTGGGACTCACGTCGTACTACGACATCGTCGCCGACGTGCCTCGTCTGCACATCGGCTTCACCTGGAACCGCCCCTCCGCACACGGCACCGGCACCAACGCCGAATCCAAGCTGCTGCTGCTGCGGCATGCGTTCGAGACGCTCGGGGTGTTCCGAGTCGGCCTGACGACGCAGTGGGTGAACTTCCAATCGCGCGCCGCGATCGAGCGCCTCGGGGCCAAGCAGGACGGCGTGATGCGGGCGATGAGCCGGTACCGCAACGGCGCGCTGCGCGACAGCGTGGAGTACTCGATCATCGAGCCGGAGTGGCCCGCAGTCAGGGCGAACCTCGAAGCGCGGCTCGCCAGACGACGGTGAGCGGTCAGACGCGCCGCGGCGCGACGCGCAGACCGCGATGAGTCACTCGGCGGCCTTGCCCGACCAGTTGTTCGACCGACGGGTGGCGGTGCCGCCCTGGCGGAGGAGGAAGGCCATGGCCAGCGTGACCAGAAGGAGCCCCCCGCAGAACGCGATCGCCTGGAACGCGGGCAGCCCGAACGAGATGCCCATCAGCAGGATCCCTCCGATGAAGAGGATCATGAAGAAGAGGAAGCTGAGGATCACGGGATCTCCTGTCGTCGGTGCCATCTACCAGGATAGCCCGGACTCGGAAACCCCCTGTGCACGTTCGTCGTCGTCTGGTCTGCTCGGAGCATGAATACACCACTCACTGCTGTCGCCGTGTCGTGCACGTTGAAGCCGTCACCCGCAGCCTCCAGCTCCGATCTCCTCGCGACGCAGCTGCTCGAAGCCCTCTCCGCGCACGGCGTCACCGGAGACCTGGTCCGCGCCGTGGATCTCTCCCTCAACCCCGGAGTCGAGAAGGACATGGGCGGCGACGACGAGTGGCCGCGCATCCGTGAGCAGGTGCTGGACGCCGACATCCTCATCTTCGTCACCCCCACCTGGATGGGGCAGCATTCGAGCGTCGCGCAACGTGTGCTCGAACGCCTCGATGCAGAACTCGGCGAGACGGATGCTGACGGACGACCCACGCTGTTCGACAAGGTGGCCATCGCGGGCATCGTCGGCAACGAAGACGGGGCCCATCACATCGCCGCGATCCTCTTCCAGTCGCTGAACGACGTCGGCTTCACGGTTCCCGCCCAGAGCTCGGTCTACTGGAACGGCGAGGCGATGCACACCACCGACTACAAGGATCTCGATATCGAAGTGCCGTGAACACCCACATAGTGCCGGCGCTCGGAGCTGACACCCCACTGACGGAAGTCCGGGCCTCGAGCATTCGACGCATGCAACACCTGATGCGTGAGAAGTGCTCGCCGACGAC
>NZ_JAGYWT010000487.1:0-1824 GCF_019279095.1 Microbacterium sp. BF1
ACGGCCCACAGCTGACCAAAGCGCAACTCAAGGCCGTTGAGCGCATCGGCCGGATGACGCCGCACGGGTGGCGGGTTCCCTGGGCCGAGGGATGGCGCCTGGCCGAACCCACTCTCAAGACCTCTTCTCCTCGCGTCCGGTGGACCATCGGACGCATTCGCAAGCTTGCTCAAACCCCACCTACGGAAGGAAAGAAATGAACACTCTGATTGAGGTCGCGACCGCGATCACCGGCGTCCTGCCCAACCCTGAGCCGGAGCAGCCTCCGGGCACGGAGGGCGTATCCACGCTGATCAACTGGCTCGCCTGGGGTGCGCTCATCCTGGGTCTTGCCGGCTTCCTCGCAAGCGCCGGGTATCTCGCGTTCGCTGCATTCACGGGCCGTGAGATCCAGGGCTTCAAGGGCCTCGTGATCGCGCTCATCGTGTGTGTCCTCGTCGGCGCTGCCGGCGGCATCATCGCAACGTTCACCGGCTGAGCAGGGGAGAGATCATGAGCGACGACAACAGCGATAGCAACCGCGGCCTGGTCAAGTTCAACGCGTGGTGGCTGGCGGCAGCGATCTTGGTGCTCGCTGTCATCGCCGCTCTCGTACTGGTGCTGACCTTCGGCGGCAGGGACAACCCCGAGGGCGGCTCCACCCCATCAGGTGCGCCGTCGACGCCGTCTCAGCCGAGCGAAAACAAGTCGACTCCGCCCGAGACAGGGGGTGTCTGCGACCTGCCCTCGGGATCAGACATCCCCACGGTCGGACCCGACGCCGAGTGGGTCAACCGCAGCTTCCTCCTCGTACCCGAATCCCCGACGTTCGGTCCGGTGGAACGAGAGGACTCCTCCTGGGGATGCTTCGCTCATTCCCCAACAGGAGCCCTCTTCGGTGCCGCCAATTTCATGGGGGGCCTGCAGGCGAGTAGCGACGCGGATTCGTTCCTGGCATTCGTCGAGACAGCGACCGTCGACAACCCCGGCCGCGCAAACTTCATCGAAGAGCAGAGCGCCGCATTCGGAACCCCGAAGGAGCCAGGCCGGACCGGTCAGATTTCAGGATTCAGGTTCGACCGTGTGGAGGCGGATGAGGTTGTGGTTCGGATCGGCCTGAATCAGGGCACAGGCTCTGAGACAGTCACCGCCTTCATCTCTTTCGCGATGGTCTGGGACTCGTCCGCGTCCACGTGGCTTGTTGACGTGGAGCGCGTCCCCTTTAGCCCGTCAATCGGTGACCTCGTCGGCTTCACAACGTGGGATGCGTCGAAATGATTGCTGTCACAGCGGCCGAGGGCGAGGAGTGCGAGGGGTTCGATCCTCTGTGCTGGGCTGGTGAGGGAATCGGCAACGCTGCCAATAGCGCGTTCACGGATTTCGTGCGTGATATCTGGAAGCTGCTGATCGATTTTCTCGGGTGGATCAACTCGTTCTGGGTGGGCATCCCGAGTGCGGATGTGACGGCCCCGGCGATTGGTCAGATCAACGGGTGGATGGGCTGGTACACGGCCGCGATTGCGTTGATCGGGCTTCTTATCGGTCTGGGTCGTATGGCGATCTCGAACGATTTCAAGGCTGGTTTGCCGGCGGTCAAGATGGTTGTGAACCTCATCCTGGTCACGGGCGTGTACGCGGTGGCGTTCGCGGGTCTGATGACGGCGGGCGACCAGTTCGCGCCGTGGATCATCCAGAAGGCGACGGGGGAGGAGCTGAGCCTGTCGGGGATGTTGTCTCTCTCGGAGATGATGCTGATCTACCCGGGCGGCGGGCTGTTCCTCGCGATCATCGGCCTGCTCGGCGCCGTTGTGAACGTCCTGTTTATGGTGATCCAGGGTGCTCTCG
>NZ_JAGYWT010000488.1:0-1813 GCF_019279095.1 Microbacterium sp. BF1
GAGCGCCGCAAGCGCGCCGAGACCGCGCTGATCACCGTGGTCGCGGACTGCTACCTCGCCGGTGTCTCGACCCGTCGGATGGACAAGCTCGTCAAGACCCTCGGGATCCATAGCTTGTCGAAGTCGCTGGCGATCGGCGCCCCGACGGGTGTCGAACCCATGATGACCGCCATGTACAGGGCGAGCACACGTCCGCGCAGAGCGGGATCGGTGGTGATCTGCACGTAGCCGTTGGCGGTGGTGAGGAGGGTCACGATCATGAACCCGGTGAAGGTCAGGGTGACGGCGTAGGACGCGTATGTGGGCATGGCCGACGAGACGAAAGCGGCGATGCCGAACCCGCCGGCGGCGAGGATCACCACGCGCACGCGGGCTCGATCGCGTCGGGCGGCGAGCAGGGCTCCGATCAGCGAGCCGATCGCGAGGACCGAGCTGAGCACGCCGTACCCGTCAGCCCCGGCGCCGAACTCGAGAGCCATGGTGGAGGCGAAGATCGGGAAGTTCATGCCGAACGCGCCGATCAGGAACACCGTGACGAACACCACGCGCAGGTCGCTGCGCCCCCACACGTAGCGGAATCCGGCCGCGAGTCCGCCGCGGTTGCGGTTCTTCAGACGCGGAGCGAGCAGGCTCCGGCGCATCAGCATCAGTGCGAGCAGCATCGCCAGGAAGGTCGCCGCGTTCACGATGAAGACCCAGCCCGAGCCGATCGCCACGATCAGCAGGCCGCCGACGGCAGGCCCCACCATGCGGGCGAGGTTGAACGATGCCGAGTTGAGGGCCACCGCGTTGGAGGTGTCGCCGGTGGAGACCATGTCGGAGACGAACGCCTGCCGGGCCGGGGCGTCGAACGCGTTCACGATGCCGAACCCGAGGGCGAAGCCGAACATCATCGGCAGCGTCATGAGGTCGTTCAGCAGCAGTACGCCGACGGCGATGGCCAAGGCGAGCAGTGCCGACTGGGTGGCGAACAGGATGTGCCGTCGGTCGAAGCGGTCGGCCACCCACCCGGTCAGACTCACGAGCACGAGCGGAGGCCCGAACTGCAGGGCCATCGTCACGCCCATCGCGGTGGCGTCGTTGTCGGTCAGCTCGGTGAGCACCACCCAATCCTGAGCGGTGGCCTGCATCCATCCCCCGACGTTGGAGATCAGGGCGCCCGCGAACCAGATCCGGTAGTTGATGTTCGCGAAGGAGCGGAACATGGCGCTCATCGTTCGACCACCCGCCTCATCAGCGCGCTGGCTTCGCGCAGCGTGGTGAGCTCGGCCTCGGTGTATTCGACCTCGCGCAGCATGTCGGCGAGCAGCTCGTCGCGTCGACGGATGGTCTCGGCGACGATCTCGGTGCCTGCCGCGGTGATGGCGACCTGCACACGGCGGCGGTCGTCTTCATCGGGCGTGCGCACCACGTAGCCCTGCTCCTCGAGGCCGTTGATCGTGCTGGTCATCGAGGGGGCCGTGACGCGCTCGCGCTCGGCGAGGGTGGAGACCGTGCGGCGACCGTTCATGCGCAGGTCGGCGAGCACCGCCAGCTGCGCGTCGCTCATCGAGTCGGCAGCGCGGGCGCAGCGGAGGCGGCGGGCCAGCCGGAACGTGGCCATGCGAAGGTCTGTGGCGGTGAGATGGAGTGATTCATCAGACGCAGACATTACTTAGATAGCCTATCTAATTTTTCGGATGCCGTCTCGGCAGCGGGCACAATGGAGGGGTGGCCCGAACGCTCGCTCTCGAAATCGCCGTGCAGGACCCCGCTGGAGTGCGGATCGCCGCAGAAGTCGGCGCCGACCGCGTCGAGCTCGCCACGGCCCTCG
>NZ_JAGYWT010000489.1:0-1799 GCF_019279095.1 Microbacterium sp. BF1
CACACCCCTCATGAACGTTGACGATGTGCCCATCGGTCTGGCGATCTGTTTCGACGTCATCTACGACGACGTCATCCACCAAAGCGCTGCCTCTGGCGCGCAAATGTTCGTGTTTCAAACCATAGCCGATGCTCTTCTGACCCGACGGTCAAGCGCGCATCCCGCAGCCGCGTAGGCTCGGGGATCATGGCGATCGGTTCCACAGTCCACACATTCGAGGTGCAGCTCGCTGACACCGATCGCGGCGTCTACGAGGACTACTCGCTGCGCGTGGCGCGGCATCCGTCCGAGACCGATGCCTACATGCTCACGCGCGTGCTGGCCTACGGGCTCGAGTTCGCCGAGGGCATCGCCTTCGGCGGCAGCATCTCCTCGACCGAGGAACCGGCTGTGCTCGTGCGCGATCCCACCGGCCTCATCACCGCCTGGGTCGAGATCGGTGCGCCCGACGCCGAACGCCTGCACTACGGCAGCAGGCTCGCCGAGCGCACCGTGGTCTACACCCACCGCGACCCCGCCAAGGTGATGGCACCGTGGACGGACAAGCGCATCCACCGCCGCGAGGACATCCGCGTCTACAGCTTCGACCCCGGCTTCATCGACAGCGCGGCCGCCCTCATCGAGCGCCGCAACACCATGACCCTCACCGTGACCGAGAGCGTGATCTACCTCGACCTCAACGGCACGAACCTCACCTCCGCCGTGCACGTGCACGAGCTCTCCTAACCCGCACACGCGAAAGGCCCCGCCCCGCGGAAGCGGGGACAGGGCCTTCGGAGAGGTGACTCAGGCGGTCAGGTCAGCCGCGGTCGGCACGCGACCGGCGATCTCCTCGATCACGTCGTCGTCGAGACGGGCGTTCTCGAACGGCGCGTCGATCTCGGCGCGGTCGAGCAGCTCGGTCATGCGACGCTGGCGCTGACGCGTGATCAGCGTGACGACACGGCCCGAACGACCCGCGCGACCGGTGCGACCCGAGCGGTGCAGGTACGTCTTGTACTCGTCCGGCGCATCGGCCTGGACGACCAGGTCGATGTCGTCGACGTGGATGCCGCGGGCGGCGACATCGGTGGCGACGAGCACGTTCACGCGTCCGGACGTCAGACGCTCCAGGTTGCGCGTGCGCTTGGCCTGGTTCAGGTCGCCGTGCAGCGAGACGGCCGGGATACCGGCGTCGTCGAACTGCTCGGCGAGCATGTCTGCATAGGCACGGGTGCGGGCGAAGACCAGCGTCTTGCCATCGCGGTCGACGAGCGAGGTGAGGATGTCGGCCTTGTCGCGGTGCTCGATCACGAGCACGCGGTGCTCGATCGTGCTGGAGTCCTGGTCCTCTCCCGCGACCTCGTACACGGCCGGGTCGACGAGGAACTCGTCGACGAGAGCCGCGACCTCACGGTCGAGCGTGGCCGAGAACAGCAGCTTCTGGCTGCCGTCGGCGGTGTGACGCAGAATGCGCTGCACCGGCTCGACGAACCCGAGCTCGCACATGTGGTCGGCCTCGTCGAGCACCGCGATGCGGCAGTCCGAGAGGTCGAGCTTGCCCTGGTTGATGAGGTCCTCGACACGACCGGGGGTGCCGATCACGATGTCGACGCCCTTCTTGAGCGCACCCACCTGGCGGCCCTGCGGCACACCACCGTAGATCTGCGTGGTGAACAGGCCGACACTGCGAGCGATCGGCTGGATCGTGCGGTCGATCTGCAGCGCGAGCTCGCGCGTCGGAGCGAGGATGATCGCACGCGGCGACCGTCCGAACTCACGGCGCTTGCCGGCCTGCGACTGCAGCACGCGCTCGACGA
>NZ_JAGYWT010000049.1:0-9431 GCF_019279095.1 Microbacterium sp. BF1
CGCAAGCGCCGGTCCTGGTCGGACTCGTGGCCGAGGGCAAGCGCGCCGGCCGCGCCGGATACGCCGTCGTCGACGAAGACGGATCGGCGCTCGGCGAGATCACGAGCGGGGCGCTCAGCCCCACGCTCGGTCATCCGATCGCGATGGCCTACGTGAAGCCTTCTTCCGCGGAAGAGGGAACCGCAGTATTCCTTGATGTGCGGGGCACCAGGATCCCCGCGACCGTGACCGCCCTGCCTTTCTACCGGAGGACCAAATGACCGATCTCGCCGCACTCCACTACACCGAAGAGCACGAGTGGATCGCCGCTGACGGCGACACCGTGACCATCGGCATCACCGACTACGCCGCCGAGAAGCTGGGCGACGTCGTGTTCGTCGAGCTCCCCGCCGTCGGCACCGAAGTCACCGCGGGAGCGGTCGTCGGAGAGATCGAGTCCACCAAGTCGGTCGGTGAGCTGTACGCACCGGTCTCCGGCACGGTCGTCGAGATCAATGACGCGGCCGTCGATGACCCGTCGCTGGTCAACGCGGCGCCGTTCGAGGGCGGATGGCTGCTCAAGGTCGCCGTCGCCGACGGCGCGCTGGATGGACTGCTCGACCGCGACGCCTATGTCGCACTCACGGAGGGCTGATTCGCCAGTGGTCACTTTCGCCGATCGTCACATCGGACCCACGGATGCCGCGCAGCGCACGATGCTCGCCGCCCTCGGTCTCGACAACGCCGGAGCGGACGATGCGCTGAGCCCGGTCGAGGCGCTCATGCGCCAGGCCGTGCCCGCGTCGATCTACACGGGCCCGTCATCCGAGGCAGCGGACGCGCCCTCGCGCATCCCGTCCGCCGCGAGCGAGACTGAGGCTCTCGCCGAGCTGCGCGCGCTCGCCTCGCGCAACACCGTGAACCGACCGATGATCGGCCTCGGCTACTACGGCACCATCACGCCGCAGGTGATCCAGCGCAACGTGCTGGAGAACCCGTCCTGGTACACCGCGTACACGCCGTACCAGCCGGAGATCTCGCAGGGGCGCCTGGAGGCGCTCATCAACTTCCAGACGATGGTCGCAGAACTCACCGGCCTCACCACGGCGAACGCCTCGATGCTCGACGAGTCGACGGCGGTCGTCGAGGCGATGCTGCTCTCCCGGCGCGCCTCGAAGTCGTCGTCGACGGTGTTCGCGGTCGACGCGGACGCGCTCCCGCAGACCAGGGCGATGCTCGCCACGCGCGCGGAGGCGCTCGGTATCGACATCGTCACCGTCGACTTCGCTGCGGGCGAGGAGCTGCCCTCCGAGCTGTTCGGCGTCTTCGTCCAGTACCCCGGCGCATCCGGACGGGTGTGGGATCCGTCGGCCGTCTTCGAAGCGGCGCACCTCTCCGGTGCTCTCGCGGTCGCGGCCGCCGATCTGCTCGCTCTCACGCTGATCGCCTCGCCCGGTTCCCTCGGTGCCGACGTGTCGGTCGGCACGACGCAGCGCTTCGGCGTTCCGATGGGCTTCGGCGGCCCGCACGCGGGCTACATGGCTGTCCGCTCCGGTCTCGAGCGTCAGCTGCCCGGCCGTCTTGTCGGTGTCTCGGTGGATGCCGACGGCAAGCCCGCCTACCGGCTCTCGCTGCAGACGCGTGAGCAGCACATCCGTCGTGAGAAGGCGACGTCGAACATCTGCACCGCGCAGGTGCTGCTGGCCGTCATGGCGTCGATGTACGCGGTCTACCACGGTCCGGACGGGCTCCGGGCGATCGCCGTGGACGTGGCCCGCAAGGCCGACGCTCTGGCCACCTGGCTCATCGAGCTCGAACTCGACATCGAGCACAGGGAGTTCTTCGACACTCTCCGTGTCCGCGTGCCGGGCCGCGCCTCCGAGATCGTCGCCACCGCGCACGACGCGGGCTATCTCCTCCACGAAGTCGACGCCGACACCGTCGGCGTCTCGGTCGACGAGACCACGACGTTCACCGACCTCGACCGGGTCGCGGGCTGCTTCGCATCGGGTACAGGGCGCTCCTTCGGCTACATCGCCGCCTCCGAGCACGGCCGGCTTCCCGAGGCGCTGCTGCGTCAGGATGAGTACCTCACGCACCCCGTCTTCCACTCGCACCGCTCGGAGACCGCCATGATGCGGTATCTGAAGAGCCTCTCCGACCGCGACTACGCGCTCGATCGCGGAATGATCCCCCTGGGCTCGTGCACGATGAAGCTCAACGCGGCGACCGAGATGGCAGCCATCAGCTGGCCGGAGTTCGCCGGTATCCACCCGTTCGCTCCGGCCGCCGACGTGCAGGGCTACCTCGAGCTCATCGAGCAGCTCGAGGGCTGGCTGGCCGAGGTCACCGGGTATGACGCGGTCTCGCTGCAGCCGAACGCCGGTTCGCAGGGTGAGCTGGCGGGCCTCCTCGCCATCCGCGGCTATCACCACGCGAACGGCGACGCGCACCGCACGGTGTGCCTCATCCCGTCGTCGGCTCACGGCACGAACGCGGCCTCGGCCGTGCTCGCGGGGATGAAGGTCGTCGTCGTGGCGACGGACGAGCTCGGCAACGTCGACCTCGACGACCTGCGCGCGAAGATCACCCTGCACGCCGACGACCTCTCCGCTCTCATGATCACCTACCCCTCCACGCACGGCGTGTACGAGGAGCAGGTCGTCGAGATCACGGCCGCTGTGCACGACGCGGGCGGACAGGTGTACGTCGACGGCGCGAACCTCAACGCGCTGCTGGGCTATGCGCGCTTCGGCGACCTGGGCGGCGATGTCTCGCATCTCAACCTGCACAAGACCTTCGCCATCCCGCACGGCGGCGGCGGGCCCGGCATCGGACCGGTGGCGGCGAAGTCCCACCTCGCGCCGTTCCTCCCCTCGCACCCGCTCGCACAGAGCGCCGAGCACTTCGGCGGCTACACGTTCGGCGGCGGCGTGATCTCCGCGGCTCCGTACGGATCCGCGGGCATCCTGCCGATCTCCTGGGCGTACGTGCGCATGATGGGAGCCGATGGACTGCGTCGGGCCACCGCTGCGGCCGTGCTGTCGGCGAACTACATCGCGGAGCGCCTCAGCGCCCACTTCCCGGTGCTCTACACCGGCGAGAACGGCCGCGTGGCGCACGAGTGCATCCTCGACCTCCGCCCGCTCAAGGAAGCGACCGGCATCACGGTCGACGATGTCGCCAAGCGCCTCATCGACTACGGCTTCCACGCGCCGACCATGTCTTTCCCCGTCGCGGGAACCCTCATGGTCGAGCCGACCGAGTCGGAGGACCTCGACGAGATCGAGCGGTTCGTCGAGGCGATGGTCATGATCAAGGCCGAAGCGGATGCGGTCGCCGCCGGACGCTGGCCCGCGGACGACAACCCCCTCGTGCACGCGCCGCACACCGCGGTGTCGCTCATCGCGGGGGAGTGGAACCATGCGTACTCGCGAGAGGATGCCGCCTATCCCGTGCACGCCCTGGTCGCCGGCAAGTACTGGCCGCCGGTGCGTCGCATCGATCAGGCGTACGGCGACCGCAACCTCGTGTGCGCCTGCCCGCCGGTGGAGGCTTTCGCCTGAACCACGTGCTCATCTGAGTAGACGGTGCCGCGCTTCTGTATGGGAGCGCGGCACCGTCTGCTGTTTCGCGGTGTTTCCCCGGTGTTACAGATGGTCACCACTCAGTAACAGTTCGTTAGCTGAGGGCGTCCGTGGGCGAGGCGGCGGGTTACGCTCAGGTATCCCTGCGTGCTCGACGATGCGCACGCAGAACCCCGAATGTCCACAGGAGGACACAAAGTGAAGCGCAACAAGATCGCCCTTGCGGGCACCGCGTTGTTCGTGATCGGCGCCCTGGCGCTCGCGGGCTGCGCCAGCGGCGGAAACGAGTCGAACGGTGACGCGGGCGGAAACGTCAACGCGGACGCCATCATCACGACCAACGGATCCGAGCCGGAGAACCCGCTCATCCCGACCAACACCAACGAGGTGGGTGGCGGAAAGATCCTCGACGAGATCTTCGCAGGGCTGATCTACTACGACGCCGAGGGCAAGCCGGTCAACGACGTGGCTGAGGAGATCACCACCGAGGACCCCCAGAACCTCACGATCAAGATCAAGGAAGGCCTGACCTTCACCGACGGTGAAGAGGTCACGGCCGACAACTTCATCAAGGCGTGGAACGAGGGCGCGAAGCTCTCGAACGGCCACCTCTCCAGCTACTTTTTCGAGGACATCGAGGGCTTCAGCTACGACGAGGACTCCGAGCTCACCGGCCTGAAGCAGGTCGACGACTACACCTTCACGATCGCGCTCAACAAGCCGGCCTCCGACTTCGCGCTGCGTCTCGGCTATTCGGCGTTCTACCCGCTGCCCGATGTCGCATTCGAAGACATGGATGCCTTCGGTCAGAACCCGATCGGCAACGGCCCGTACAAGATCGCCGACGAAGACGCGTGGCAGCACGACGTCCAGATCGAGCTCGTCCGCAACGACGACTACGACGGCGGACGCAAGGCGGCCAACGGTGGCCTCACCATCAAGTTCTACGCGACGCAGGAAGCGGCGTACGCCGACCTGCTGTCGAACGAGGTCGACGTCATCGACGCGATCCCGACGAACTCGCTGGCCGTCTTCACCGACGAGCTCGGCGACCGCGCCGTGAACCAGCCCTCTGCTGTGTTCCAGTCGTTCACCATCGGCCAGTTCCTGCCGCACTTCAGCGGCGAAGAGGGCAAGCTGCGTCGTCAGGCGCTGTCGATGGCGATCAACCGCGAGGAGATCACCGAGACGATCTTCTCCGGCACCCGCACCCCGGCGGCGGACTTCACTTCCCCGGTCATCGCCGGCTGGTCCGACTCGATCCCCGGCAACGAGGTCCTCAGCTACGACCCCGAGAAGGCCAAGGAACTCTGGGCCGAGGCTGACGCCATCGCTCCGTGGGAGGGCGACTTCAAGATCGCCTACAACTCCGACGGCGGACACGACGCCTGGGTCGACGCAGTGAGCAACAGCATCAAGAACACGCTCGGCATCGAGGCGTCGGGCGACCCGTACCCGACCTTCCAGGACCTGCGCAGCAAGATCAACGACCGCACCATCACCACGGCGGCACGTTCGGGCTGGCAGGCCGACTACCCGGGTCTGTACAACTTCCTCGGACCGCTCTACGCGACGGGCGCCGGTTCCAACGACGGTGACTACTCGAACCCCGAGTTCGACGACCTCATCTCGGCGGGCATCAGCAACCCCGACCCCGACGCGCAGCTCGAGGACTTCACCAAGGCACAGGAGATCCTGTTCCAGGATCTGCCTGCGATCCCGCTGTGGTACTCGAACGTGACCGGTGGGTTCAGCGAGAACGTCGACAACGTGACGTTCGGCTGGAACTCGGTCCCGCTGTACTACGAGATCACGAAGGCCGGCGAGTAAAGTCTGACGGCACTTCACCCATGAGGCGGTGACGATTCTTCGTCACCGCCTCGTGGGCTGTGTTCGCCTCGCTTTCTTTGCCCTCAAGAAGGGACAAGCGGATGCTCGGTTACATTCTGAGACGTCTTCTGCAGGTGATCCCGGTCTTCTTCGGAGCCACCCTGCTCATCTATTTCCTCGTGTTCGCCATGCCCGGCGATCCGATCCTCGCGCTCTTCGGTGACAAGACCCCGAACCCGGCTGTCCTCGAGCAGCTGCGCGAGCAGTACCACCTGAACGAGCCGTTCATCGTGCAGTACTGGTACTACATCACCGGTGTCTTCCAGGGTGACCTGGGCACGACCTACTCGGGCCGCCCGGTCTCGGCCGTCCTCGCCGCCACTCTCCCCGTCACGGGGCGCCTCGCCGTCATGGCGATCGCGATCGAGTTCGTGTTGGCGATCATCATCGGAACCATCTCGGCGCTGCGCAAGGGCAAGCTGTTCGACAACGTGTCTCTCGTGATCGCCCTCGTCGCGATCGCGATCCCCATCTTCGTGGCAGCGTTCCTCGCGCAGTACTTCCTCGCGATCCAGCTCGGATGGTTCAAGCCCACCGTGGGCGCGGACAACGACTGGGGCGGACTATGGCTCCCGGCGATCGTCCTCGGCTTCAGCCTCTATGCCGTGAGTATGCGTCTGATGCGCAGCTCCGTCATCGAGACTCTGAACCAGGACTGGGTGCGCACCGCCTACAGCAAGGGTCTCTCACGGGGTCGCGTGCTTCCCGTACACGTGCTGCGCAACTCGCTGATTCCCGTCATCACCAACTCCGCCACGAACTTCGGCGTGCTGCTCGTCGGCGCCACCGTCACCGAGGGAATCTTCAACGTCCCGGGTGTCGGTAACACGCTGTTCCAGGCGATCCTGCGCGGCGAAGGCCCCACTGTGGTCTCTTTCGTGACGGTGTTCGTCATCCTGTACGTGCTGGTGAACCTTCTCATCGACCTGCTCTACGGTCTGCTCGACCCGAGGATCCGCTATGCCTGATTCCACACCTCAGCACTACGTCGCCCCGGTGGAGACCGAGTCGATCTCCGTCGACGCCGTCCGTATCTCGGACAAGCCCAGCAACCTGTGGAGGGACGCCTGGTTCGACCTGCGCCGTCGCCCCCTGTTCTGGTTCTCGATCGCGCTCGCGCTGTTCTTCCTCGTGATGGCATTGTGGCCGACGCTGTTCACCTCCACACCTCCCAACGAAGGCTGCCAGCTCTCCAACAGCAACGGCGGGCCGACCGAGGGGCACCCCCTCGGATTCACGTTCCAGGGGTGCGACATCTACGCCCGCATCGTGTGGGGATCGCAGACGTCGCTGGCTGTGGGCCTGATCGCCACCGTGATCTCGTCTGTGCTCGGCCTGATCATGGGAGCCCTCGCCGGTTTCTACGGCGGCTGGCTCGACGGATTGCTGTCGCGCATCGGTGACATCTTCTTCGCGATCCCGTACATCCTCGCGGCCGTCGTCGTGATGACCGTGTTCCGGGACGCCCGGTCGGTGTGGACTCTCGCGTTCGCCATCGGGGCGTTCGCCTGGGCCTCGACCGCGCGTGTCGTTCGGGCGGAGGTGCTCCGCGTCCGCCAAGCCGACTTCGTGATGGCATCGCAGGCGCTCGGGCAGTCGAAGTTCAAGATCCTGTTGAACCACGTCGTCCCGAATGCGATCGCTCCGCTCCTCGTCGTCTCGACGCTCGGCCTCGCTGGGGCCATCGTCGCTGAAGCCACGCTCTCGTTCCTCGGAGTGGGGCTCGGCAGCGACGTGATGTCGTGGGGCAACGACATCGCGAAGGCTCAGGCCTCGCTGCGCGTGGCGCCGATGGCACTCATCTATCCGTCGATCGCCCTCACCCTCGCGGTGCTGGCATTCGTCACCCTGGGCGAGCTCATCAGAGACGCCCTCGACCCGAAGGCGAGGGCACGCCGATGAGCGAGCGCGTCACCGAACAGGTCCCTCTGCTGAGCGTCCGCGACCTCACGGTCGCCTTCCGCACCCAGGAGGGGCTGCGCGAAGTGCTCCACGGAGTCAGCTTCGACATCATGCCGGGCGAGACCGTCGCCATCGTCGGCGAGTCGGGATCAGGCAAGTCCACGACGGCCACGGCCATCGTGAACCTGCTTCCCGGAACCGGAGAGGTCACCGGTGGGTCCATCACCCTCGACGGGCGAGAGCTCACGACGCTGAACCGCCGTGAGATCGAGGCCGTGCGCGGTCGGGACATCGGCTTCGTGCCGCAGGACCCGATGTCGAACCTCAACCCCGTCTGGAGCATCGGATTCCAGGTCAAGGAGGCGATCCGTGCGAACGGCATCGCCCGGGATCGCGGGAGTGCCAAGGCGCGCACGATCGAGGTTCTGCAGCAGGCGGGCCTGGCCGATGCCGAGAAGCGACTGCATCAGTTCCCGCATCAGTTCTCAGGCGGCATGCGTCAGCGTGCGCTGATCGGTATCGGGCTCGCGGCAGACCCCAAGCTGCTCATCGCCGACGAGCCGACCTCGGCTCTGGACGTGACGGTGCAGCGCGTGATCCTCGACCACATGGCCTCGCTCACCCGCGACAAGGGCACCTCGATGCTCCTGATCACGCACGACCTTGGCCTCGCGGCCGAGCGTGCGAACAAGATCATCGTGATGAACGGCGGCAACATCGTCGAGGCAGGGCCGAGCCGCCAGATCCTCGAAAACCCTCAGCACCCCTACACGAAGCGCCTGGTCGCTGCGGCGCCCAGCGTCGCGTCGCAGCGCATCCAGGCAGTGGTGGAGGACCGAGGCATCGAGACGATCGAAGACCTCGCCGCCATCCCTCCGACCGTGCGTGTCGCGGGGCTCACGAAGGACTATCGGATCCGTCAGGGAGGGTTCCGCAGCGAGGCCTTCCGAGCGGTCGACGATGTGTCGTTCGAGATCCCCCGAGGAAAGACGCTCGCTCTCGTGGGCGAATCGGGCTCCGGCAAGTCCACGGTGGCGAAGATGGTGCTGAAGCTCGAGGAGCCCACCAGCGGCACCATCGAGATCGACGGCCGGGACGTGTCGAAGCTGTCGAGCGCTCAGGCGTTCGGCCTGCGTCGTCGCATGCAGCCCGTCTTCCAGGACCCGTACGGCTCGCTCGATCCGCTGCGCAACATCGGCAACACGATCGCCGAGCCGCTGCAGATCCACGGCGTGGGCGATCGCGCATCGCAGCGCGAACGCGTCGAGGAGCTGCTCGATCAGGTCTCGCTGCCGCGCGTGCTCGCCACTCGGTACCCGAACGAGCTGTCGGGCGGACAGCGTCAGCGCGTCGCGATCGCGCGTGCACTGGCACTGAAGCCCGACATCATCGTGCTCGACGAGGCCGTCTCGGCGCTCGATGTGCTCGTGCAGGACCAGGTGCTGCAGCTGCTCGCCGAACTCCAGTCCGAGCTCGGGCTCACGTATCTGTTCATCACGCACGACCTCGCCGTCGTCCGCGTGTCGAGCGACCTCGTGTGCGTCATGGAGAAGGGCAGGATCGTCGAGCAGGGCACTGTCGACGAGATCTTCGCCAACCCGCAGCAGGAGTACACCGACCGTCTGCTCAAGGCGATCCCCGGGGCGTCGATCCCTCTCGGCGGTCGCTGACGGTGACCGAACCACAGCATCCCGAGGGCGCGCGAACGTATCGCGCGTCCTCGGGACTGGTCATCCTGATCCCGAGCACGCTGCTCGCGTTGTTCCTTCTCGGCGACACCGTCGTGCGAGGGAGCTGGGTGCAGATGCTGCTCATCGCCCCGTGGGTGCTGCTGGCTCTGTGGGTCGTCTACGAGCTCAGCTACGTCTCCTCGGTTCGGGTGGACCCCGAGGGCGTCGTCGTGCAGAACATGCTGCGCCGTACCAGCTTCGGCTGGAACAACGTGCGCGACATCGACCTTCGCTGGCAGCTCCAGTTCTCGCTCGACGATGGACGAGACCTCACCTGCTACGGCGGCCCCGCACGTGCCCGGCCACCGCGCCCCGCACGGGGTGACGCCGCCGAGCCCAAGGC
>NZ_JAGYWT010000490.1:0-1794 GCF_019279095.1 Microbacterium sp. BF1
CTCCGATCCTCCACATCGGCGGCACCCTGCGCGCGCAGCGCATCGGCCAACGCGGTCTGCGCCTGCGAGGAGCCGAGCTGGAGCGCGTAGGTGCTGAGGACCAGCTCCGCGCCGTCGCGGTAGGTGAAGAGCGCGTCACGGATGCCCCGCGCCGTCGCCACGACGTCGGTCGGCTCGCTCGGGATCGTGGCGGTGATCCGATCGGCCAGCTCCGCGAGCAGCTCCTGCTTGTTCGCGAAGTGCCAGTAGAGCGCGCTCGGCTGCACGTCGAGGCCCGCCGCGATACGCCGCATCGAGAGGTCTGCCAGCCCCACCTCGTCGAGCAGAGCGAGGGCACTCCTGGCCACGCTGTCGCGGTCGTGACGTGCGGGATTGGGCTCAGGGCTCATGCTCCGATTATAGTGAACGACGTTCAGGTGAACAGTGTTCAGGTGAGACGCGTGGAGAGGCCCAAGGTGACGACATCCCCTCAGATCGGCATCGCTTCGATCAGCCTCGACCGGGTGTCGGTGCAGATCGACGGTCGTCGGGTACTGCACGACGTCAGCGCCGAGCTCACAGCGGCGACCATCGCCGTGATCGGGGCGAACGGGTCTGGCAAGTCGACCTTCGCGAGAGTGCTGAACGGCCTCATCGCGCCCCACAGCGGTTCGGTGTCGGTACACGGGTTCGACACGGTGCGCGAGCGTGCCGCGGTGCGCAGACTCGTGGGCTTCGTGTTCACCAACCCGGATGCGCAGATCCTCATGCCGACCCCTGCCGAAGACCTCGCGCTGTCGCTGCGCGGCCTCCCGAGGAAGGAGATCGCCGAGCGCGTCAGGCAGGCCCTCCAGGTGCACGGACTGGAGGCACATGCGGAGATGCCCGCATCGAGCCTGTCCGGCGGGCAGAAGCAGATGCTCGCGCTGGCCTCGGTGCTGATCGCGGCGCCGAGGATCATCGTCGCGGACGAGCCGACGACGCTCCTCGATCTGCGCAACGCCCGCCGCATCGGTGACCTCCTGCTCGCCCAGCAGGCTCAGCTCGTGGTGGTGACGCACGACCTCGAGCTCGCGGCCCGCTGCGACACCGCGCTGCTCTTCGAGGACGGACGGATCGTCGCCTCAGGCCCGCCACCGACGGTGATCGCGGCATATCGTCAGGCGTGCGCGTGATCGCGCTGTACCGCCCGGGAACAGGGATACTCCATCGCCTCCCCGCCGGGGTCAAGCTCGCGGCCCTCGCGATCGGGGCTCTCCTTCTCTCGCTGTATCCTCACGACCCGATCAGCATCGCCGTCTCGCTCCTGATCCTCGTCGGGCTCTACGGCGTGAGCGGGATGCCGCTCCGCGTGCTCCTGGTCGAGATGTGGCGACTGCGGTGGATCGTCCTCGTCCTCACCGCCGCCCTGGTGATCTTCGTGTCGCCGGTGGCCGCGTGGATCAGCACAGGAAGGGTCCTGGCGGTGCTGCTCCTGGCCAGCCTGCTCACGCTCACCACCCGGATGGCAGACCTTCTCGAGGCGTTGCACCGGCTCCTGCGGCCGCTGCGCAGGGTCGGGGCGGACCCGGAGGCGATGGCGCTGACGATATCGCTGACCCTCGCTACCATCCCGGTGATCGCCGGGTTCGCCGCACGCGTCCGGGAGGCTGAGCAGGCGCGTGATGTGCGCCTGGGCGTCCGCACCACTGCAGCCAATGGAATATGTCTGGCGCGACTGTCAGGTGATCAGGCCTTCAACGCCGGCCATCGCCCGAGCTAGGTGTACTGACCTCGACCGTTGTTGATTCGGTCGATAGGGGTCTTGCCTCCGAT
>NZ_JAGYWT010000491.1:0-1787 GCF_019279095.1 Microbacterium sp. BF1
CCTCGCGCACGGCATCGAGCGTGACCATGAGGCCGGTCGGCGCCAGCCCCTCGAGGAGATCCGCGGTTGCGGCGGCATCCGTCGTGCCCTGCGCCTGCAGGCGTTCGATGATCTCGCCCACGGTGGGAGCGGAGAAGGCCTCGTCGATCCACTCCCTCGACGCGGGCAGCTGCGAGGGCTCGGGCGTCTCGTCGAACAGCAGCACGATCTCGCTGGGGCTCGTCGGGTCGGCGCGGAATGCGAGAGCCTCGCTCAGCGCCTCGAGGCGCTCCGACGGCACGTAGTGATCAGCGAACCCGAGGTAGACGGCATCCGCTCCATTCATCACTGCCCCGGTGAGACCGAAGTACTCGCCGAGCCGTCCGGGAGCGCGGCCGAGCAGCCAGGTGCCGCCGACGTCCGGCGTGAATCCGATGCGCGTCTCGGGCATCGCGAGCTGGGAGCGCTCCGTGACGATACGGATCGCCGCGTGACCGGCGAGCCCGATTCCGCCGCCCATCGTGATGCCGTCGGCGAAGGCCACCACCGGCTTGGGGTACTCGGCGATCATGGCGTTCAACGCGTACTCGGCACGGAAGAACTCGGCGGTCTGCTCGGCCTGACCTGCCACGATCTGCGCGTGCAGTGCGCGCACGTCGCCGCCCGCACACATTCCACGCCCGCCTGCCCCGTCCAGCAGCACGATCTGCACGTCGGTGTCGTCTCGCCAGGCGTTCAACGCCGCGGTGAGGGCCTGGATCATCTCGACGTCGAGGGCGTTGATCGCCTCGGGGCGATTGAGCGTGAGCCGCCCGAGCGCCCCTTCGGTGCGGACGAGGACGCGGGATGCAGCGTGAGAATCGGTCAGGCGTGCGCCGCTACGCGACCTCGTACGACGTGCTCGGCACGGTCCGGATGCACAACGTCGGGGTGACGCTGCGAGACCTCGTGATCGAGGACAACGCCACGATCGGACTGTTCGTCGGAAACGACCGCGCGACCGTGGACAACCTCACCGTGCGCCGGAACGGGCTGCTCGGCATGTCGATCACGACGGCATACGGCACCACCTTCTCGGACTCGCTGGTCACCGACAACAACACCGAGCACTTCAACGGATCGCCCGTGGCGGGCGGCGTGAAGGTGACGCGTACGCGCGGCATCGTCATGAGCAATGTCGACACGAGCCGCAACATCGGCAGCGGCACGTGGTTCGACGAGTCCTGCTACGACGTGAAGATCCTCGATGTGACCTCGAACGACAACACGGAGATCGGGATCCATGCCGAGCTGTCCTCGAAGGTGACGATCGCCCGCAGCCAGGCGTTCGACAACCGGGAGGGCATCCGCATCTTCGACACGGAGAACGTGCTGATCTCGAACAACGATCTCGGCAACAACTCCCGGCACGACCTGAACCTGATGCAGGACGAACGGCGCCAGGCCACGCACAAGGTGGGGCGCGATCCCCGGGTGCCCGGCGTGGACCCCACCGTCACGTGGATCACGCGGAACATCACGATCCGCAACAACGTGTTCGGCGCTGGGGGGCCGCGGGCGATCTTCGCACACGACACGGCCACCGGACGCGCCGTCGACACGTGGAACGTGACGATCGACGGGAACCTGTTCAGCAGCGCCGCCGGCGGCCCGTCGATCGTCACCTGGGGTGGGTCCGGCTGTGGTTGCCATCGTCGTTCTCCCTCCCGCAGGCACCTGCACACGGCGGGTGACTTCTGCGACCAGAAGGTGCGCGAAGGGAATCAGGAACGCTTCGAGACGGACGACGGACAGAAGAGTGAGCGACC
>NZ_JAGYWT010000492.1:0-1781 GCF_019279095.1 Microbacterium sp. BF1
TCGAGTGAAGACGAGCCCCCACTGGTTCGGGACCATAGTTTCCAGGTGGTGTTCCATGAGTTCTCGTAGTGGACTGATGAGCGGAACGGTCCGCCATCCCGCCTTCGACTTGGGACGTGTCAGGAAGGCACCCGCCTGCGTGCGGTCGAGCATCGCGGTGAGCACTTCGCCTTCGACGGCCCGCTCAACGCCGTGCCGTTCACCGACGGGGACCCCGCGATCGTCTCACCCGGCGGCTCGGGCCGAGGGCTCGGCTTCGCCGGCGCGAAATCCGACGTCCAACTGGCTCTGGCGCCGCTGAACGAGAAGTCCGTGCGGGACTACCGCGCCAAAGTGCACGACGCGGCGATCGAGAGAGGACGACGTCCGGAGGACATCAAGATCCTCTTCGCCATCCAGCCCGTGATCGCCCCGTCGGTGGAGGAGGCCGACCGCATCGTGGCCGCGTCCGCACACCCCGACGATGCCACGCTCGTGCAGATCGCCCGCAAGCAGTCGAGCGACCTCGAGACCGATCTCACGTCGCTCGACCTCGACCGTCCGCTCGACCTCTCTGTCTTCGGTGCGCACGTCTCCCGCGGCAGCATCCAGCGTCTGATCGGCGACCGGGGCGAGGAGGCGCCGCTGCGCGCACACCTCAGCGCGCTCGCCCGTGCGGGTCGGATCTCGGACCGCACCGGCTTCGTCGGAACAGCCGAGGAGTTCGCCGACCTGATCGAAGAGCTCGGCGAATGGGGCAATGACGGCGTCCTGCTGTGGGGGGACTTCCATCCGGTCACCCTGCACCGCACCCTCGACGAGCTCGTGCCGGTGCTCCGCCGGCGAGGCATCCTTCGTCGTGAATACGCGGACGGCGGCCTGCAGTCGAACCTGCGCGCGTTCTGAGCGGCGGTCAGGCCGAACGTCACCAGCCCATGGAGCCGGGAACGCCCTTGAAGGGACCGACGACCCAAGACGTGACCCACCCGCCGTAGAACCCGCCCGGTTGCGGGACCGCGACCTCGTCCCCGACGGTGCACTCGTCCATCGGCGCCGCGTACACGGCGACCCGGTCGGTCAGCGCCTCGAAGCCGGGAGACGGGTGGGGATAGTTCCAGGCCGCTCCAGGGCGAAGGGTGTCTCCGCCGCGCACATCGAAGTAGCGGGCGGTGCCCTTGAACTCGCAGAACGAGGCGCCGGGGGCCTCCACCAGCGCACCGGGGATGAAGTCGGCGATCGGAAGGTAGTACACGGGAGGGTGGCTGGTCTCCAGCACGCGCACGGCATCGCGGGTGTCGGCGATCAGGTCACCGCCGAGGCGGATCGTGATGCGTTCGGCGACCGGTTCGACGCGCGGCGGCCTCGGATAGTCCCAGACGGATTCCTGCCCGGCGGACGGGGTGAGGGGGCGAGGTCTGCGCATCTGTTCACTTTACGTCTCTCGGTGTTGACTGGTGCCATGACCGCCATCCCGATGTTCCCGCTCGGCTCGGTGCACTTCCCGCACACCCCGCTTCCGCTGCGCGTGTTCGAGCCGCGGTACCTCACGATGATCGGGCGGCTCCTGGATGAGGAGGACCCGCGGTTCGGTGTCGTGCTCATCGAACGCGGCCATGAGGTCGGCGGTGGCGATCGGCGCAGTCGCATCGGGACGATGGCGCGGCTGGTCAGCGTCATGTAGTTCTCGAGCGACGGCTCGCTCGGCCAGTACTCGATCGGGAAGCGGTTGATCGTGCCCGGCGACTTGATCGACGTCAGCGCGATCCAGTACAGCGGGAACAGTGTGATCACGAGCCAGAGTC
>NZ_JAGYWT010000493.1:0-1780 GCF_019279095.1 Microbacterium sp. BF1
CATGACAGTCCGCTGCTCGCGCCCGAACTCGCCGATCGCGTGATCGTCACCCCGCACCTGGGCGCGCAGACCACGCAGGCCGTCGACAACATGGGCTCCCTCTCGCTCGCCGACGTGATCGCCGTGCTGTCGGGTACCGAGCCCGCCCATCCCGTGCCCAACGCCTCCATCCCCGTCCCCGTCGCCGTCCCCGAGGAGACCCGATGACCATCGACGCCGTCCGCACAGAGGCCGCGACACCGGCCACGGCATCCGCCGACTACATGGGGTTCGTCGGGGTGACCACCGCGTCATCGTCGATCATGAAGGTCTTCCCGCTCTGGGCCGACATCCTGGGCCTGCCGACCCGCACCCTGCTCGGCCACGACCTGCCGATGGATGCCGAGCCCGCGCAGTACCGCGCCATGGTCGAGCAGATCCGCGACGACCCGCATCACCGCGGGGCGCTCGTGACCACGCACAAGATGAACGTGTACGCCGCGGCCTCCGACCTGTTCGACGAGCTCGACCCGTTCGCGGTGTCGTGCTCCGAGATCTCCAGCATCTCCAAACGGGGCCCGGTCCTGTCGGGGCGGGCGAAGGACCCGATCACGGTCGACCTCGCCCTGAACGACTTCCTTCCCGCCGACCACTTCGCCCGCACCGGGGCCGCGGTCGTGATCCTCGGCGCCGGAGGTTCGGGCACCGCCCTGAGCTGGGCGCTGGCCGAACGCGAAGACGCCCCGGCGAAGATCACGGTGACGGCCCGCACGCAGGACAAGCTCGACCACCTGCGCGATGTGCACCGCCAGCACGGCACGCGCGAGGGGCTGATCGAGTACGTCGTGACCGCTTCCGCCGAAGATGCCGACGCGCTGGTGGCCGCCGCCCCCGCAGGGTCGGTGATCGCCAACGCGACGGGGCTCGGCAAGGACCGGCCCGGCTCACCTCTGACCGACGCCGTGGTGTTCCCCGAGGGCGCGTATGCGTGGGAGTTCAACTACCGCGGCTCGCTCGAGTTCCTCCACCAGGCCGAGGCTCAGGCGTCCGATCGCGGGCTGCGCGTGGTCGACGGCTGGCGCTACTTCATCCACGGCTGGTCGCAGGTCGTGGCCGATGTGTTCGATCTCGACCTGACGCCCGAGATCGTCGAACGGCTCGCCGAGGCCGCGGAGTCGGTGCGCTGATGTCCGCCCTCGTGCGCACGGTGCTCGGCGATATCGACCCGGCGCTGCTCGAGCGGGTGGACTATCACGAGCACCTGTTCCAGGTGTCGCCGCTGCTTCCGGGCGACGAGCTCGACGACGAGAAGGCCTCGGGCGAAGAAGCAGCCCTGCTGCAGGCGAGCGGGTTCGAGGCGATGGTGGATGCCACACCGTTCGGCCTTGCCCGCGACCCCGCAGCCCTGGCCCGGATCAGTGCGACGACCGGACTGCACATCGTCGCGACGACCGGCCGACACCGCGAGGCGCACTACGGCGCGGATCATCCGATGCAGGTGTGGACCGCCGAGCGTCTGGCGGCCCTCTTCATCGCCGACATCACGCGCGGGATGCCCGCCGACGACGGGGAGATCTTCGAGACGCCCGAGGTGTCCCTCGCTGCCGCGCCCGATGGCGGACCCGTGCGCGCAGGTCTGCTCAAGGGCGGCGCCGACTACTGGCGCATCAGTGCGTTCGAGCGCACCACCCTGATCGCCGTGGCCGAGGCGCACCGCGCGACGGGCGCTCCGATCATGGTGCATCTGCAGTTCGGCACAGCGGCCCATGAGGTGCTCGACCTGCTCGACGCCGAGGGCGTG
>NZ_JAGYWT010000494.1:0-1777 GCF_019279095.1 Microbacterium sp. BF1
CCGAGGTTGACCGCGTGATCCACCCGCCCGGCCTCGGCGTCGACGAGCCCCGGGATGCCGATGCCGACGGAGCCGACGTCGGCGAGGGGGAATCCGCTCTCGTCGGCGAGTGCCGTCACGGCCATCACGATGCTCTCGACGACGGCGTCATCGCCCCATCCGGTGGGTCGTCGCAGTCGTCCGCGGATGTGACCGGAGGGGTCGACGGCCACCGCGTCGATCTTGGTGCCGCCGACGTCCAGGCCCACTCGAATCTGCCGACCGGAGCGGTCGGCCGTGTCTGCACCCGTCATCGGATGCCGCTGCCCGTCGTGCCGGTGCGGGTGGAGGTGACGGTCACGACACTCCCAGCTGCCCGGAGAGCACCATGACCGCGGCTCCCCGCAGGACGATGTCCTCCTGGTGCGTCAGGCGCACCACGACGTCTTCGAAAACACCCTCGAGGGTGCGAGCGTGCAGAGTCTCGATCGCGGCATCGATCAGGATGCCGTCGAGCAGATCGGCAGGTCCGGAGAGCACGACCTCGGAGAGGTCGAGGGCCGCGACGATCGGAGCGATGGCGATCGCCATGCGCGTTCCGGCATCGCGGAGGATCTCGTCGCGCGCATCGGGTTCCGCCGCGATCGCCGCACCGAGGCGGCTGACGCTGAGCCACGCCTCGAGACAGCCGTCCTTTCCGCACGCGCAGCGGGGTCCGCCGTCGGTTCCGACGACCACGTGCCCGATCTCGCCCGCCGCGAAGCGGCTGCCCAGCAGCGGCTGGCTGCCGGTGATGAGGCCGGCTCCGACGCCCTTGCCGATCTTGATGAGCATGAAGTCGGCTTTCGCATCGCCGAAGGTGTACTCGGCGAGCACCGCCGCGTTGGCGTCGTTGCGTGCGAGTACTGGCAGGTCGAGATCGACGCCGAGCTTCGCCTCGAGCGGGAAGTTCGTCCAGCCGAGGTTGGGAGAGCTGAGGACGAGGCCGTCAGGGCGCACGACACCCGGGGTGCCGATGCCCACGCCGAGCAGCGGTTGGGTGGATGCGGCGACCAGGGTCTGCGCGAGCTCCCGGAGGGCTGCGTACGCCGCCTCGCCGTCAGGCGACTGCGGACGCGGCACTGCACGTCGTTCGAGCACGTCGCCGTCGAGGCTCAGCACCGCGCCGGTGAAGGCGTCGGGTCCGGAGAGATCGAGACCGACGATTTGGTGACCGAACCGGTCGATGTCGATGAGGATGGGCGGCTTGCCCGGGCCGACGGCCTCGCGCACGCCCATCTCGATGACGATCCCATCGGCGATGAACTCGGCGACCAGGTCGGAGATGGTGACCCGCGTGAGCCCCGTCTCCCGGGAGAGGTCGGCGCGACTCATCGCCCCTGCGTGGTACAGAGTCTGCAGCACCAGGGCGCGGTTGTGACCGCGGGCGTGCTCGGGCAGCACCTTGGATCGCGAGCGCAGGTGGCGCCCTGGGCCGAAGGCGTGCGCATTCGCACCGACGTACTCTGACGGCGATGCGGAACGCTGTTCATCCGAAACGGACATGTTTGTTAGTAGACCTTACGAACAAAAATTGCGCAACCTCCGCTCGCGGACGCGCGAGGAGGGTTACCGAAACGTTACATTACTTCGGGTCGTCGGCGACGACCGTCTTCGAGCGCTCGATGAGACGCTCCACGAGCCCCGCGACGATCTGCTCCCGAGCCTCGATCGTGAGTGGCTTCCCCGGCACGCCGGGGCGGCGCTGTCCGGGCTCCGGCCCGTCAAGGGGACGATACCGCACCCCTGCCGCGGCGAG
>NZ_JAGYWT010000495.1:0-1769 GCF_019279095.1 Microbacterium sp. BF1
CACCGCAGCGGTGTCGTTCATCGCGTCGGGGCCGGTGAGCTGCGCGATCTCGGTGAGGCCAGAGATGCCCCCGAGCACGAAGGGTTTGTCCTGATCGGGGTCGACGCTCACTCCGCCTCCTCCGGCGACAAGCTGTTCGTGCCCACGGATCAGCTCGACCTGCTCTCCAAGTACGTCGGCGGCGAGGCCCCGACTCTGTCGAAGATGGGCGGCAGCGACTGGTCGCAGGCAAAGGGCAAGGCCCGCAAGGCCGTCCGCGACATCGCGGTCGAGCTCGTGAAGCTCTATTCCGCACGGATGAGCGCCAAGGGCCATGCCTTCGGCCCGGACACGCCATGGCAGCGCGAGCTGGAGGAGGCGTTCCCGTTCGCGGAGACCCTGGACCAGTTGCAGACGATCGACGAGATCAAGGCCGACATGGAACGGCCCATCCCGATGGACCGCCTGCTCTCGGGAGACGTCGGCTTCGGCAAGACCGAGGTCGCCGTCCGGGCCGCCTTCAAGGCGATCCAGGACGGCAAACAGGTGGCGATGCTCGTGCCGACGACGCTGCTCGTGAAGCAGCACCTCGAGACGTTCACCGAGCGCTTCGCCGGTTTCCCGGTCAAGGTGCGGCCGCTGTCGCGCTTCCAGACCGACAAGGAGGCGCGGCTCACTCTGCAGGGTCTGCTGGAGGGGTCCGTCGACATGGTGATCGGCACCCACCGCATCCTCACCGACCAGGTGATGTTCAAAGACCTCGGTCTGATGATCATCGACGAGGAGCAGCGTTTCGGCGTCGAGCACAAAGACGCGCTCAAGAAGATGAAGACCAACGTCGACATCCTCGCCATGAGCGCCACCCCGATCCCGCGCACGCTCGAGATGGCGGTGACCGGCATCCGTGAGATGTCGACGCTGGCGACTCCGCCCGAGGACCGGCATCCGATCCTGTCCTTCGTCGGTCCGCGCAGCGACAAGCAAATGGCCGCGGCGATCCGTCGCGAGATCCTCCGCGAGGGGCAGATCTTCTTCGTGCACAACCGCGTGCAGTCGATTCAGCGCGTCGCGAGCGAGCTCGCCGAACTCGTGCCCGAAGCCAGGATCGCCGTCGCGCACGGACAGATGGGCGAGCACCAGCTCGAGCAGGTCGTCGACGACTTCTGGGAGCGCAAGTTCGACGTGCTCGTCTCGACGACGATCATCGAGACGGGTCTCGACATCGCGAACGCGAACACGATCATCATCGACCGCGCCGACAAGTACGGGCTCAGCCAGCTGCACCAGTTGCGCGGGCGCGTCGGGCGAGGGCGCGAGCGCGCGTACGCGTACTTCCTGTACGACGAGATGAAGCCGCTGAGCGAGACCGCCGCCGACCGGCTGCAGACCATCGCGGTCAACAACGACCTGGGCTCCGGCATGCAGGTCGCCCTGAAGGACCTCGAGCTGCGCGGCGCGGGCAACCTGCTCGGCGCCGAGCAGGCCGGTCATATCGCGGGCGTCGGGTTCGACCTCTATCTGCGCATGATCGGCGAGGCGGTGGCGACCTTCCGCGGCGACGAGGTCGAGACGGGGCAGGAACTGCGTCTCGAGCTTCCCCTCGACGCGCGCATCCCCGAGTACTACATCGACAGTGAGCGGCTGCGCCTGGAGGCCTACCAGAAGCTCTCCGCCGCCTCGGCGGCGACGGCCAAGGACGACGAGATCGCCAGCAGCCCCTCGACCTCTTCCGGCGGCGTTCCGTACCGGTCGACGAGCTCTTCGATGACCAGGTCGATCGCGTCGTCCTT
>NZ_JAGYWT010000496.1:0-1768 GCF_019279095.1 Microbacterium sp. BF1
CGCCTGGGCGTTGCGTCAGGCCGCGGTGGAGGCCGGCCCGTTCAGCGGACTCGACATCGCGATCGCCTCCGACGTGCCGGTGGGAGCGGGGCTCTCGTCGTCCGCCGCGATCGAAGGGGCCACGGCTTCCGCTCTGAACGAGCTGTGGGGCACCGGGCTCGACGGCACGACCCTCGCCCGCATCGGACGACGTGCCGAGAACGAGGCCGTCGGCGCGCCCACCGGGATCATGGACCAGATGGCGTCGATGCTCGGCCGCCCCGACACTGCGATCTTCCTCGACTGCCGGTCGCTGGAGACCCAGCTCGTACCTCTCGCCGTCGCCGAAGCCGGACTCGCCATCCTCGTGATCGACACGCGGGTCAAGCACGCGCACTCCACGGGCGGCTACCGCGAACGCCGGGCCTCGTGCGAGCTCGGTGCGTCGATCATGGGGGTTTCCGCGCTGCGCGACGTGTCGATCGACGACCTGCCGCGCGCCCAGGAGTTGATGGACGACGTCACCTTCCGGCGCGTACGCCACATCGTCGCCGAGAACCAGCGCGTGCTCGACACGGTGCGGGTGCTGCGCGAGCAGGGTGTGCGCGCGATCGGCGATCTCCTGCTCGCCTCGCACGCATCGATGCGCGACGACTTCGAGATCTCGACCCCCGAACTCGACACCGCGGTCGACACCGCGCTGGCGGCCGGCTCCCTGGGCGCACGGATGACGGGCGGCGGATTCGGCGGAGCCGCGATCGCACTGATCGAGCAGGATGCCGTCGAGGCGGTGTCGGATGCCGTGAAGGCGGCCTTCGCGGCCTCCCGGTTCGCAGCCCCCCTGCTGTTCACGGTGATCCCGTCTGTCGGGCCCCGCCGCGACGCCTGACAGAATGATCCATAGAGCCGCGACGACGTCGTGGCGGGAGAGGAAACGCAATGTCCTGGATCGTCACCGGCGGCGCCGGATACATCGGCGCCCACGTGGTGCGCGCCCTCGCCGATGCCGGGCTCACCCCGGTCGTGCTGGATGACCTGTCCAGCGGCGTCGCATCGTTCGTGCCCGAGGGGGTGGCGTTCGTGCAGGGCAGCATCCTGGACCGCGAACTCGTCGAGAAGACGCTGCGCGATCACGACGCCGCGGGGGTGATCCACGTCGCCGGATTCAAGTACGCCGGCGTCTCGGTGCAGCGCCCTCTGCACACCTATGCGCAGAACGTCGAGGCCACGCGCGTGGTCCTGGAGGCCATGGAGGCCGCTGGCGTCTCGAACATCGTCTTCTCGTCGTCCGCTGCGGTGTTCGGGACCCCCGACGTCGCGCTCGTCGTCGAGGACACCCCCAAGAAGCCTGCGAGCCCCTACGGCGAATCGAAGCTGATCGGCGAGTGGCTGCTGCGCGACCAGGGCATCGCCACGGCCGACTCCGAGCGGCCGCTGCGTCACACGTCGCTGCGGTACTTCAATGTGGTGGGCTCCGCCGACCCGACGGTCTACGACGTCAGCCCGCACAACCTCTTCCCGATCGTGTTCGAGGCGCTGCTCGCGGGCACGACCCCCAAGATCTTCGGCGACGACTACGCCACCGAAGACGGGACGAACGTGCGCGACTACGTGCACGTCGGCGACATCGCGGCGGCCCACGTCGCCGCAGCCCAGCGCCTCTCCGACGGACGTCCGATCGAAGCCGCCTACAACCTCGGCTCCGGCGACGGACTCAGCGTGAAGCAGATCATGGACGCCGTCGCCCGCGTCACCGGCATCGACTTCACCCCCGAGATCGGACCGCGGC
>NZ_JAGYWT010000497.1:0-1766 GCF_019279095.1 Microbacterium sp. BF1
GTCGAAGAACCTCGGCGAGATCCCCGGCGTGATCGTGGCCGCGGTTCTTCGACGCGACCTCGTAGTCGCCACCGCCCGACGGATAGGCCTTGATGAGCTGGCGGTAGCTGAGCACGACCACGACAAGCAGCACGACGACGGCGATCGCGACGGTCGACGTGCTCGACATGGACCCCGTCCAGACCGAGCAGCAAGTCACAGCGGGAACACGGATCAGCGGTAGAGCGCGCGTCAGCGCACCCCGAAGTAGGGTGAAGCACGTCGGGGTCCTCGTGATCGATCAGGTGGTTAGCGCTTCTGATCCTCGGGGACCTCGACCCCTACCCGCCGATCATCGCCCGGCGAGCCCTACCCCCACCGAATGTCCCAAGAGCCATGTAACCCATGATCCTGATCCTTTCGATCCCGGTGAGAACGATCGTTCTCGCTCGATGTCTCCAATGTAGAGAACGTTCGTTCTCGCGTCAAGTAGACTTCTGGTCATGACCGAAGACGAGGCCCGCGAGCGCATCCTCACCGCCGCCGAAGAGCTTTACTACCGCAAGGGGTACGCGGCCGTGGGCATGGACGAGCTGCGTCAGTTCGCCGGGGTCTCGTTGCGTCGCCTCTACTCGCTCTTCCCCGCGAAGACCGACATCGTCGCGGCGGTCCTCGAGCGCAAGCACGCCCAGTGGGAGTCGGGGCTGTCGGAGGCGGTGGCGGGGGCTGGTGACGATCCTCGTGCGCGGCTGCTCGCCGTCTACGGATACCTCGAGAACTGGTTCTGCGCCGACGACTTCCGCGGCTGCGCCTTCATCAACGCATTCGGCGAGCTCGGCGGCACGAATCCCGAGGTCGCCGAGATCGTGCGCGCACACAAGGCGTCGTTCCAGCAGTACATGGCAGACCTGGTCGCCGAGACGGGCGCTCCCGCGGCGCTCGCCCCACAGCTGTCGATCCTCGCCGAGGGTGCGCAGAGCACGGCCGCGATCTCCGCCGATCCGGCCGTCGCCGTGCAGGCTCGGGGTGCCGCCGAAGTCCTGATCGACGCGGCGTTCGCTCGCTCCTGATCCGAGAGGCGCATTTGCCTCACCTGGTTAGCGAAACGGGGATCGGGTGTCAACCCCGATGAGCTCCGCTCGCGGTCCCCGTATCGTTCGACGCATGGAATCACGCACGAAGGGCGTCGGTCGCCAGACGCTGATCATCTCCGCGGCGACGTTCATGCTGATCGCGGCCACCATCGGGGCGGGAGCTTTCGGTGGAACATCCGTCGACGACCTGCAGGACGGCGCGCTCTCGGCGCAGGGGTCGTATCTCGCCCCGGCGGGACCGGCCTTCTCGATCTGGTCGCTCATCTACCTCGGCTTGATCGCCTACACGGTGTGGCAGGCGTTCCCGGCGCAGCGGCAGGATCCTCGCCAGCAGGCCGTGGGCGGATGGATCGCCGCATCGATGGTGCTGAACGGCTTGTGGCTGGTGACGGCGCAGTACCTCACGCTGTGGCTCACGGTCATCGTGATCGCGCTGCTGCTGGCCGTGCTCGCCCGGGTGATCGTGGTGCTCGGACGCTTCCCGGCACGCAACCTCGCCGATCGCATCCTCACCGACGGCGCGAACGGTCTGCACTTCGGCTGGGTCACGATCGCGACCGTCGCGAACACGGCCAGCAGCAGCGCGATCACGATGACCGTGAGCCACAGCGTGAGGTACTGCGCCGTCACCAGCCACAAGCCGTTCAGCACCATCGATGCGGCGATCCATCCGCCCACGGCCTGCTGGCGAGG
>NZ_JAGYWT010000498.1:0-1763 GCF_019279095.1 Microbacterium sp. BF1
GCTGACGCGCCGTGACCGGCACGACGTGGATTCCGCGTTCCCGTGCCGCGTCGAGGGCCGCACGGGTGCGTGCGGTGACGGCGGGCGTCGAGTCGAGAAGGGTGCCGTCGAGATCGGTGGCGATCAGCCGCACGCTCATGGGATCGGCACTCAGGAGAAGATCATCGGGAGGTCGTCGTCGTCATCGGCGCCACCGAAATCGAGGTCGACGACCACCGGGACGTGGTCGCTGGGCTGCTCGCCCTTGCGCTCGTCGCGGTGGATGGACGCGCCCTTGACCGCTTCAGCGAGAGTGCGCGAGCCCAGCACGAAGTCGATGCGGACACCCTCGTTGCGGGGGAACTTCAGACGCTGGTAGTCCCAGTAGGTGAAGCCCTCGGGGATGAGCGGGCGCACGACGTCGGTGACGCCGGCGTCTTGGAACGCGAAGAACGCGTCGCGCTCCTGCGGGGAGACGTGGGTCGACCGACCGATCACGATGTCGGGGTCGCCGTTGTCGACATCGAACGGGATGATGTTGAAGTCGCCCACGAGAGCGAGCGGAAGATCGGGGTTCGCCGACAGCTCTACGGCCGTGGACTTCTTTAGCTGCTCCAGCCAGTGCAGCTTGTAGAGGTAGTGCGGGTCATCGAGCGCACGGCCGTTCGGCACGTACAGGCTCCACACCCGCACCCCCTCGACCATCACGCCGAGCGCGCGGGCCTCGAGCGGCGCATCCGGCCCCTCATGCCCCTTCGCGAAGCCCGGCATCCCGTCGAACGACGTGCGCACATCGGTGACCGGCAGCCGGCTCGCGATCGCGACGCCGTTCCACTGATTCAGCCCGTGCACCTCGACGTGGTACCCGGCCTCTTCGAACGGGGCGTAGGGGAACTGCTCGGGCTTGCACTTGATCTCCTGCATCGCCAGCACGTCGATGTCTTCTCGGACGGTGAACTCGACGGTGCGGGTGACGCGGGTGCGGATGGAGTTGACGTTCCAGGTGGCCAAGCGCATGCCTCAAGCCTAGGGCCCACCTCCTACACCGATCACCGCCGAACGGACGTTCCTCACCGACATCTGCATGAGTGCTGGACGGGCGCATGAGCGGTGCGGCCCCGGTTCTCATGCATCCGGTCGGGCCTCATGCATCCGAAGTCTCGGATCCCGTCGACGCCGGCTTGCCTCCTACACTGGATGCCGTGACCGCACTCGACGCAGACCGCCAGACACTTCTCGACCTCATCAAGGCGGAGGCGGTGTTCCACGGCGACTTCACCCTCTCCAGCGGCAAGCAGGCGACGTACTACGTCGACATGCGAAAGCTCACCCTGGACCACCGTGCCGCTCCCGCGATCGGTCGCATCATGCTCGACCTGATCGGCGACCTCGATGTCGTGGCGGTCGGCGGCCTCACCCTCGGTGCGGACCCGATCGCGAACGCGGTGCTGCATGCGTCGGTCGCCACCGACACCCCGCTCGACGCCTTCGTCGTGCGCAAGGAGCCCAAGGACCACGGGCGTGGCCGTCAGATCGAAGGCGCAGACGTGAAGGGCAAGCGCGTCGTGGTGCTCGAAGACACCTCGACCACCGGCCAGTCCGCGCTCAAGGCCGTCGAAGCCCTGCGCAAGGAAGGCGCCGAGATCGTCGCTGTCGTGTGACGACGACGATCGTCGCCGCTTTCGGATCGAATGCAGCGGGCGCCGCGGTCATACCTTCTCCTCGAAGATCGGTGGGCAGTTCAGGGGTGTGAGGGCTGCGGCGCCTCGGGCCACCGTCGGGGA
>NZ_JAGYWT010000499.1:0-1759 GCF_019279095.1 Microbacterium sp. BF1
CGCTCGACACCGTGATCGGCATCGCCTCGAGCGGACGCACGCCGTATGTGATCGCCGCCGTCCGCCGCGCGCGCGAGCTCGGAGCGCTCAGCATCGGCCTCTCGTGCAACGTCGGTACCGCTCTCAGCGCGGCGGCGGAACACGGGATCGAGGTCGAGGTCGGCCCCGAGGTGCTCTCCGGTTCGACCCGCCTCAAGTCGGGCACGGCGCAGAAGCTCGTGCTCAACATGTTCTCGACCATCTCGATGGTGCGAAACGGCAAGGCCTACGGCAACCTGATGGTGGATGTGAAGGCCACCAACCACAAGCTGCGCGAGCGGGCGATCCGGATGGTGCAGACCATCGCCGAGGTCGACCGCGACGCGGCGGTGGCTGCGCTGGAGGCCGCCGCCTACGACGTGAAGCTCGCGTCGATCATGATCCGCCGCGGTGAGGATCTCGCCGCGGCGACCGCTCGACTGGGCGCCGCCGACGGTCGGCTGCGCACCGCACTGGAGGCGAACTGATGCGCGTCCTCGGACTGATCTCCGGCACCTCGCACGACGGGATCGATGCCGCCGTCGTCGACTTCACGACCAATGGCGGCTTCACCGCGCACGGGGTGGATCTACACGGCACGGTGCTCGCCGCCACGAGCGTGCCCTACGCGCCCGAGCTGCGGGCGCGGCTGATCGCTGCGCTGCCACCGGCGCAGACCACCCTCGCCGAGGTGTGCGAGCTCGACACCCTCATCGGACAGGCGTTCGCCGAGGTCGCCGCCGACATCGCCGCCGAGGTGGGCGGTGTCGACGCTGTCTGCTCGCACGGGCAGACCGTGTACCACTGGGTCGACGGAGCGCACGCGCTGGGCACCCTGCAGATCGGGCAGCCCGCCTGGATCGCGGAGAAGGTAGGTGCCCCCGTGGTCTCCGACATCCGCATCCGCGACATCACGGTCGGCGGGCACGGTGCCCCGTTGGTGTCGTTCCTCGACGAGCTGCTGCTGCGCTCGCGCGCCGGGGTGTCGGCGGCCCTGAACCTGGGCGGCATCTCGAACATGACGGTGGTGCGGCAGGACGGCCTGGTCGCCTACGACATCGGCCCCGCGAACGCGCTGGTGGATGCGGTCATCGTGGAGCACGGCCTCAACCCGCTCGGCTATGACGACGACGCCGCGATCGCCCGCACCGGTCAGGTCGACGAGGCGCTGCTGGCCGCGCTGCTGGAGGACTCGTACTACGCCCTCACGCCGCCCAAGAGCACGGGCAAGGAGCACTTCCACCTCGGCTACGTGCAGGAGCACCTCGGCGCGCAGGGTCGCGAGATCGCCGTCGCGGATGTGGTGCGCACCCTGACCGAGCTCACGGTCCGCACGGTCGCGCGTGATGTGGAGGCTGCAGGTATCGGTTTCCTCGCCGTGTCGGGCGGCGGCTGCCGCAACCCGCTGATCCTCGACGGACTGCGCGCCGCGCTCCCTGCGACCGAGGTCGTGCTGGCCGACGAACTGGGCGCGGCCGCCGACAGCAAGGAGGCGATCCTCCTCGCGCTGATCGGCTGGTCCACGATGCACGGTGTTCCCGCGATCGTCCCGGGGGGAACAGGTGCGCGCGAGCCGCGCATCCTGGGCACCATCACCCCGGGGGTCGGTCCTCACGAACTTCTACCCGAATCCGAGAGGTCGCATCGCGACATCTCTTGAAATCCATACCGAGGAGCCCCCATGGACTGGCGCGATAAGGCCGCCTGCCTGACTGTCGACCCCGAGCTTTTCTTCCCCGTG
>NZ_JAGYWT010000005.1:0-15568 GCF_019279095.1 Microbacterium sp. BF1
TAGCTCGATCAGAGAGGCTGTCGGGATCACGCTCGACCATGTAGTCGAGGAACTGCTCCATCCCGGCGAGTTGATCGTTTCCATAGGAGTCCTTGGTCGGCAGATCGAGCAAGCGATCGATGTCCTCGGCGGTCACCTCCTCTGCGACGAGCTGAAGCCGCAGGAATACGGCCTCACTCGCGTTCCAGCTATGAGTCAGATCAGCTTCATCGAGCCACTTCTGCTTCAGTGACCTTCTGACTGAACGGGACCCGAGCGCGGGGGGCAACGTTAGCGCATTCATCCACCTCCCGTTGGCGAAGACCCGATAAAAGGCGCTGACCGAGCGGTACGACCCGCGGGCGTCCTTGATGATCTGCTCCACCTCACTGGCAACAGCGGGATTCACGTTCCGCGTAATCAGGTCGTAGGCGAGGCTAGCGAGCGAGATGTAGTGGATCGCGAGGTTCGGCTCGACGAACGTCGCCAGGGAGTGCGCTTTCTCGTTTCGGAGGAACTGAATGCCGAGATGGAGGTATCCGACTCCGCGGAAAAAGTCGCCTTCGGCCTGGCTGGCCGGGCTCGGTTTGCCGAAGAGCGCCGCGTAATGCTTCTGACTCTGCGCGCCCTGGTTGAAGACTTCTCCTGCGGCCTCGTCGCCGGTTCGCTCGCGCAGCTGCTCCCGGACGACTTTGTACGACTCCTCGACTGCGTGGAAGTAGTCGCCATTCACGAGGTACTGCCGGATGTGGTCGTAGATGTCCTCATGGATCTCGATGGAGATCCGGTTCGCAGTGACCGTGGCTTCGGTCATGACTGCGCTGCGTGAGCTTGGAACTGGAGTAGGTCCGGCTCCGCTTATCGATGTGGCGATCTCGCGAACCTTAGTCACCTGCTCGTCGGTCATCTCAGTGAAGATCCCGGTGAGCTTCTTTGCCGCGGCGTAGTCCGCGAGTGCCATCAGGCTTCTCGCGACATCCTCGTCACCCGCGAGCTTCCAGAACCCACGGAGTCGCTGAGCTTTCGACGTGCCGTACTCCGCGTATCGGTCGTCGAAGATGTTGATCGCGAGATCGTCGAAGAACTGGCCGATTGACGAGTTCGTGAAGTCCAGCACGTAGCCACCGCCCATGCTCAACACCGACTCAAGGATGGCCTGATCGGTAATCGAAAGGCGACTCATGTTTGTGCTCGAGCCCTGGCGCGCCGGGCTGGGTTAGTCATCGGATGCTCCGTCAAGATCGAAAAGGGCGGCGTCGTCGAGCTGCTTGGTGAGGGCGGCATAGCGGCGGAGCATGAGGCGTTGGCGAGCCTCGACGGTAGCGCCGTCCTCGACGCCGAAGGCGGCGTCAATCACCTTGTCGATCGCGGTGTGGGCCTCGAGGACCGGTTCGGGAATGCGCCCCAGTTCGTACAGGTCCGCGAGTGACTTGGCCGGGAACTGGGCGCGAGCCGCCGTGAGCTGCGCAGCGGCGGCCACGAGCGCCGACCGGCGCTGGTCGCTCAGCACCGGCAGCGGGAAGGAGTTGTAGACGAAGGTGTTTGAGAAACGCAGGTCGGACTTGAGGCGGCCACCGATAGCGCGCATCCAGAGAATGAACATCGTCGAGGAGAGAACGCCAAGGGCGAAGCCGTCGGGGTCTTCGACCATGAAGTTCGCGTCACCGCAGATGATCTCGGGGGGCATGCGTTTAGATGTAAAGAACTCCCTTGTCTCGCCGACGTGGCGCGGAATTGCAAGGTAGCTTGTGGAGGGCTGGCGGCGCTCATCGAATAGATGCGCTGTGGCAGCCTTCTTGACAGTTGCTGCCTTGGTGCTCTTGAGACGGAACTCACGGACGGCGGCCACTCGTGCGGACAGCACTGGGCTGCTTGCGATTACCTGCGGCGTTACTCCCTCGAGCCATAAGCACCAACGTTCTTTGTCGTAGAGCAACTCGTCGGCGTTCACAAACCTCCGAAGATAGCGGCTCGCTATCGGATCGGTCCGAATCTCAGTGACCGCTGCGAGGTCGTTCGACTTCGGAACGAGTTTTCCGTTGTCGGTCGGCTTACTGCCGTAGTCAACTTTCGGAAGCAAAGCACTCAGCGGCTTACTGACGCTGGAGACGAAAACGCGCGGGGCAGGCAGCAGGTAGGCGTTAATGTTCGCTACTTCATGCGGCGTCCCGATGCCGGCACCACCCTCAGGGTAGGTCCAAAGCGTGGCCTTCGGCACATTGTCGGTGCGCTTATCGAATCCAATGATAGAGACATGTACGGCAGCACCGTCAGCGGTCTCGGTCGTCCATTGGAATGATCTGTGGGCGAAACGGCATCGCCAACCCGTGTCGAAGATCGGTCGCCAGAGAAACTCAGTTGCTTCGCCCTGTGAGATCGAGTTGGTGGACACGAACGCGAATCGGCCGGAATGCTTGCCGTAGTACTTGATCGCAAGCGCGTACCAGCAGGTGACGTAGTCCAGATAGCCGTTGTAGTTCGCACCCCAGATGCGCTTGACATCGGCTGTTTGCTCCGGATTCTTAGTGTACTGGCCGAGGAACGGAGGGTTGCCAACGATGATCACATCGTCGTTCGGCGGCACGACGGATTCCCAGTCATGCCGAAGTGCGTTGGCGTGGACAATGGTGGGCGCAACTTTGATCGGCAGCCTGTCGGGGACGATCCCAAAGTCGTCCTGCATCCGCAGGTTCGCCTGGTGGTCGACCAGGAGCATCGCAGTCTCGGCGATCCGTGCAGGCCACTCCTCAATCTCGATGCCGTAGAAATGGTCGAGCGATACTTTTAGTTCAGACGTAATGTCAAAGGATTGCTGGACGTGAGCAATGTCTTTGTTCTTCAGATCGAGTTCACGGCGTGCGAGTAGGAGATCCATCTCCAGTGCGCGTAGCTCGCGGTACGCAACGATGAGAAAGTTGCCGCAGCCGCAGGCTGGGTCCATGATCCGCAGTCGGCCGAGATCGTTGTGTAGCTTGGTGAGCTGCCCCTGATCACCACGCGCATTTTCCAGACGCAACCGTAATTCTGTAAGAAACAGCGGCTCGATCGTCTTGAGAATGCTCTCTTCGGTTGTGTAGTGCTCACCGGCGGCACGGCGAGCCTTCTTGTCCTTGACGGTTTGGAACATGGAGCCAAATACGGCCGGGGAGATAATCGACCAGTCGAACTCTCCCGCTTCTAGCACTTGGTCTCGGAATGCCAGGGTGAGACTCCCCATCTGCATCGGCTCGTTGAAAAGGCCGCCGTTCACATATCGGAAAGCATCGAGTTCCGGTGGCGTGCCCTTTGGACGCTTGCCCTCCTCGGTATCGAGCACCTCGAAAAGTGCCGCCAGGTCTGTGACGAACGTCTCGGCTGAGGTGTGGTTCTCAACGAACATCTGGAAGAGAGCGGGCGCCTCACCTTGGATCGTCTTCCGCCACATACCTGTGTCATCGGCGAACCAGAGGAACAGTAGGCGTGCAAGGAGCAAGGTCGCGTTCCGCTCGTCCCACCGCGATCGTTCGAGTTCTGCGTAAAGAGCGCCCATCATTCGTGCAGCCTGCGCCGAGGCTGTTTCAGCCTCGTGGTCGAAAGCCACCCGCATGCGCGCAAGCATGTCAACGATGGTGAGCTGCTCGTTGAAGCCAATCTTGACGGCGTTGAGCTGCCGGGCAAGCCGCCGGTCATCCGAGCCGACCTTGTACCCGTGGAGGACAAGCTTGGCGTTAGCCGAGCCGAGTTGTGCCCGGCGAGGCCAGCGCCATGCCTGCTCGTGCTCGTCTGCGAAGATCACGAGTCGCTCCTCGGTACTGCTCGTTCTGACCTGCTCATCGATGAGACGCTGAACCCGCTTCGGCGGCAGTACTGCGCAGTACCAAACACGTAGACCCTTGAAGCCAGCAACCTGCTCCAGTGTGTACGTCACTTCATCTACTTTGACGGTCAGTGACGGCTGGTCCGGGTTCGACCAGTACAAGTGATCGCGGAAGAGCTCCTTGAATTTTCGCTGGTCGACCAGATCCAACAATGGGGAATTCGGCACTACTTCACTCCCATCGTGGTGACGATTCGGATGGCGTCCTTGCCACGCTGTTCAATCACGAGGCGTTCGTCGCGATGTAGGGCAGCGAGGCGGCCCGCCAGCTCGTCATCAGTCGCACCGTTTCGAATCGCGTTCTTGAGGCGGCGGTCAGCCTCATTCGTGAGCGGGTGTTGGTACAGCAGGTCAAGTGCCGCAGCGACCTCTGGGCCGAAATCGAGCAGACCTGCGCCGAGGCGGTTCCACACTGTCTTCCGCACTCCGCGCAGCCGTCCTGCAATCGCCGCAGGTGTCGCCAGATCCCCACGTACCAGCTCGGCAACCAGATCGTCATGGAAGTGCAGGCGTTCCAAGGCTGGCTCGGCCGGAGTGCTCTCGAATACCCGCAGTGCCTCCACACCAGTGAGCAGACGTGTGTGCCCGTCGAGGCCAACCCAGCCGTAGCCATCGACCCCAGCCTCCGTGCGGACGTAGCAGGCGACGCCTTCCTCAGTCTCGCTGACTCGCTGTGCGCGAGTGGCATCAAGGAGATCGGGTAGCTGTGCCACCTTTGCCGCGATATCGGGGGTCTGCTTGAGCGCGTTCTGCCAGTAAAGGTAGGCCAGGCTCGCTGCGTCAATATCCTCATCCTCGACCGGCTCGTCAAGCTGGCCGTTGTAGAGATCCTGGATGACCCGCACCTCGTCGTCAGTACCGAAGAAGCGCTCATCCGACCCGAATGCCTGCGCGTTTTGCTTGAGTCGATCAGCAATACGCTGGCGTAGCGACAGCACGCTGTTCAGCGTTCCGTGGAAGATCGAGTAGAGCAAGACCTCAGGTGCGGTCTGCCCGACCCGATCGACTCGGCCAGCTCGTTGCACCAGGCGGACGATTGCCCAGGGCAAGTCGTAGTTGACAACGATGTGTGCGTCCTGGAGATTTTGGCCTTCGCTCAGGACATCGGTCGAGATCAGCACGCGAAGCTCATCGATCGGCTCGCCATCGGGGATGAGCGAGGCATTGGACTTCGGTGAGAACCGGATCGCGAGTTGAGTCGGGTCTTCGTCGTCACCGGTAGCCGCATCGACTTCCGCGATGCCGTGGGCGCGGAGAGCGCTTGCGAGGTAGTTGGCAGTGTCCTTGTACTCCGTGAAAACAAGGATCTTGTCAGCCGGGTGCGTCTCCTCGATGAGTTTGATCAGCTCGACGAGCTTCGAGTCTCGGGATGTGTCCCATTCGCGATACAAGGCTAGAAGCGTACGAATTGCATCAGTATCCGCCGCGAGTGCCGCACGGAGTCCCGGTGTAAAGAGATCCGGCCGCACCCAGGTGACATAGTCGGGGGTGTCGTTAGCGAGTGCGTCATATCGCTGCGCTGCTGCATCGTTCAGGCGCTCAGCATCGGCTACATCGTGCTCAACAAGGTCGTCGTCGTCGAGGAGATTGGCCTCCTGAATAGTGCCCGTCGGTAGGGCGAGCTTGTTATCGATTGCGTGGAGGAACATCTCGTTCCGCGCTGCGTGACGGCGCAGCGACAGGGTGAATGCATACCCTCCGGAAGAGAGTCGTTTGAGCAGTGTCGTCCGAACGAAGGCTGCCGCGTTTGATCGAGCCCGGTCGAAGTTCTCGACTACCTCCTTCTCCCTGGTAGTCCAAGACTTTGCATTGGTTCGGTCGACATAGTCACTCAGCGAGTAGCGCGGCAGGATAAGGCCAAAAAGCGCATCGAGCGTCACGTCGTCCACCATCAGGGCCGCTGGGTCATCCTCTGCGAACGAGTGATCCACGGGGATCGCGACGCGCTCAGGGAACGTAAATCGTTCGCCGTTCGCAAACGTTAAATACTTTCGTCCCTGCTCATCAGTCTCCGAGTAGTTACTCTTGATAAATGACCGAGTCCGTCGAATGAGGTGCTCACTCATCAGCCGCTTCCAATCATCTGCCTCCTCCGACTTGCGGAACGCCTGGAGCGTCGTGATCTTGCCGTCAACCTTGTCGATGAGCTTCGGATCAGCAGCGAGGGCGTTGATGGGTGCAATGCCAAGGTCGTCATCTGGCTGGATGAAGAGCCCGAGCTGGTTTGCGACGTCCTCGAAGCGTCGGTTGTATGGCGTGGCGGTGAGTAGCAGCGCCTTCGCATTGGCGCGATCAAGATAATCCTGGACCGCCTTGTAATCACGACGCTCGTCGTTCCGCAACGTGTGCGATTCGTCGACAATGACGAATCGATAGCGACTGAGTGTCGGCAGCAGTGTGTGCGCAACGCTATACGGCACAACGGCGCCTACCTCCAGCCCATAGGAGTCGAAGTAGCCGCGCCACATCTTCTCCAAGTTCTTCGGGCATATCACAAGGGGCAGGTAGCCGTGCTCCTCACGGAGCATGAGCGCCACGGCAACGGCCGTGATCGTCTTGCCGAGACCGACGACATCGCCGAGCATCGTGCCGCCACGGGACATGATTCGCCGCGCAAGTGTCCGGATCGCTGTCGATTGATACTCCAGAAGCTCGGACTTGACCTCATTCGGCACCGAGTACTCGTCAAGCCCTTCGCGGACGTCTCGACTCAGGTCGTAGCAGACCTTGAGAAAGACTTCGTAAGGTGAACGCGGCTCGACAGCTGCCCACGACTCATCAAGGAGATGGAGCAGCTGGCCTCCGATCAAGTGACTGTGCGGATCATTCCAGCGGTGTTCGAACCAGGTCGCCAAGTCCTTCCCGCCGCCGGACGAGTCAAGCACATCGACGTTCAGCTCCAGGTTGTTCGCGAGCCCCGAAGGCGTGAGGTTCGAACTCCCCACGAAGCCGGTGATCGGGTTGTTAAGGTCATCCCGGTAGAAAATGTAAGTCTTTCCGTGCAGCGGACGCCTAGTGAAGACCTTGAACTCAACCCGGCCCTGTTTGATCAACTCGCGCAACGAGCCAAGTGTCTCTCGGTCCGCCTGAGTCGGAGCGCCGCGCATGAGCTGCGTGCGGAGATGGTCCAGGAGCTCGTGCATGCGGCTGTGTGCTGTCTCTCGGTCGGCGTCCTGCTGCTCGCGCCCGTCAACGCTCGCCTGCAGCTCGTCGAGCACCTCGGCCTCCGGGCCGCCGACCATCATGCCGAGCAGGATGCGCACGGTCGCCCTCGTCGGGTTTCCCGGCAACGGCTTAGCCTTGACGATCTCGTCGAAGATTCGCCAGCCACGAAGATTGAAGTAGCCGACGGCGACATCGAGCTGATCGAAAGCCTGGAGCGTCGCCTGTAGATGATCGCCGAGTCGGTGGTCTATGTTGTCAAAAATCCGGGTCAATGCGACGCCGCCCGTGTCATCGTTGCAGCTCGCATAGTCCTCTTCCCCGCTTAGTCGGCACGCTCACAACCTGATCGCGCAATCACCGTCCCAGTCTAGCGAGAAGGTCCGACGCTCGGGCTCGTCAGGTCTCGTCATTGAACGAGCACCCAGCATCTCCGACGCACCGGCCTCAGCCCGGCCACCTCCCACTGTCTCAAAGAATGAACGTATGCTACGATGACAGCAGTCATCTTAGATAGGAGTCGGGATGCATGGCGGAGTGGTTCTGTTCCGGGGCACCGGAGCCGATGCCATGCGCTATGTCGAGGCCGACCGTTCCCGAGCAGACGACTACTACCTTGGCGACGCCACCGGCATCTCCTACGCCGTCCTCGACGCATCCGGCGAGGCGAACAGCCGACCACTCAGCTCTGATGACTACGCGGGCTGGGTGGACTGGATCAGCCCCGACACCGGCGAACGAATGGGCAGGCCACGGCTCGCGGGGTCGGATCGTCAAGGCTCGCCTCGGTTCGCAGAGATGGTCATCAATACCCCGAAGTCGCTGTCCGTCGCCGCCGCCCTCCACTCCGAAGTTTCCGAAGCCTTGGACGCGGCGCAGCAGGACGCGCTATCGGAGATTCAGCGGTGGCTCGCTCAGCACTCGGTGACGCGCGTCGGGCCGCGCGGGAAGCAGGAGGTTGTACCAATCGAGCACATGCAGGTCGTTGGGATCAGGCACCTCACTTCCCGTGCGGGTGACCCGCACCGGCACATCCATATGCAGGTCGGCACCAGGGTTTGGGCGGCAGGTAAATGGCGGGCATTGGATACGGCGGCGATGTTCAAGCAGCAGGGCACCCTCCGTGCGCTCGGGGCCGCCGTGATCGCTGCCAGCCCTGAGCTTGCGGCGGTGCTCGACAAGCATGGCCTCACCCTTGACCCGGTGACGGGAGAGGTAACGGAGCTGGAGTCGTTCAACGCGCTGATGAGCAAGCGCGGCGCACAGGTACGGAAGAACCTGGAACGGCTCGAAGCCGAATGGGAGGCGGCGCATCCGGGCGAGACGATGGGGCCCGTGGTGTCGTCGCGGTTGACGGCGAAGGCATGGGCGTTCGAGCGGCCAGCGAAGAAGCCGACGACGACGCGGGAAGAGGCTGAATGGCTGACCGAGCTACGAGAGGCCGGCTACGACCCGGAAACCCTCACCCGCAAACTCGTCAGCGCGCCGGCGCAATCAGACGAACTATCGGTGCAGGAGATTGCATCGCGCGCGCTGGATCGCTGCGCCGCCGGATCGTCGGCGTGGACGCACCACGACGTGCAGGAACACGTCACCCGTATCATCACCGAACACGGCGTGCGTGCTATTCCCGAAGAGTTGCGTGAGCTGGTCGCACTCTCAACGACGCTCGCACTCGAGGACTGCTTTTCGATCCTCCCGACTGGCGCACCCGCACCGGAGCATGTGGCGCATCTCACGAGCTTGCGCGTGGTGCAGGTCGAAACCGAACTGCGCGACTTGCTCACCGCCCGCACGCCGGAGAAGAAGCAGCGCTATCACGACGTGTCGCAGGTCGCAGACCGACTTGGGCAGCAGCTCGACGCAGGCCAACTCGACGCGGCCGCAGCAGTCGCATCCTCCGACCCGCTCGTGATCGTGGAAGGCGCGGCCGGGGCAGGGAAGACCACGATGCTCGCCACGGCAATAGCCGCCGCGAACGATCACGGCCGACGCGTGCGAGTCGTCGCGCCGACCAAGCGCGCCGCTGACGTCGCACACCAGGAACTCGGCGTGCGAGCAACATCAGTTGCCGCTCTCGTGCACGCGCATGGCTACCGGTGGAACGAGGACGGCGTATGGACGCGACTCACGCCGGGCGCGACTGATCCGGCCACAGGTGCGACGTTCACCGGCCCGCCGCCCGGAGCAGTGTTTCGGCGCGGGGATCGGATCGTCGTCGACGAGGCCGGAATGCTCGACCAAGATGCAGCCCTCGCGCTGTTCACGGTTGCAGCGGAAGTGGGTGCAACGGTCGCGCTCGTGGGCGACCGTGCGCAACTCGCCGCGGTCGGTCGCGGCGGCGTCCTCGACATGGCCGCACAGATTCGCGGTCGCACCTTCGACATGACCGAAGTGCACCGCTTCACCGACCCCGACTACGCCGACCTCACCGTCCGTATGCGCGACCGCCGCGACCCCGGTGACGTGTTCGACCAGCTCGACCAGCACGGCCTCATCCGCCTGCACGCAGACGGCGACGAGTTGCAAGAACACGTCGCACAGAATGCCCGCTACGGGGAGACGATTACGGTCGCATCCAACGAGGACGCTACGAGGTTGAATGAGCGCATCCGGGAGGAGCGGATCGCTCGCGGCCTGGTCGATGACGCCGCCACGACGACGGGCAGGGATGGGCTGAGTATCGGTGCGGGTGATCTGATCCAGACTCGCCGTAACGAAACTGCGCTGGGGGTGGCTAACCGGCAGCAGTGGATGGTGCAACGCGTCGAGCCGGACGGCTCGGTCTGGGTGCGCGACGCACACGACGAGCGCAAGCGGGAGCACACGCGGCGCCTCCCCGCCGAATACATCCGCGAGCACGCGCACCTGGTCTATGCAGCGACCGCCTACGGCGTGCAAGGGGTGACCGCCCCGGCATCGCACACGATCCTCAGCGACGGCATCAATGGCGCGGCGGTGTATGTCGGCATGACGAGAGGCAGGAGCGAGAACGCTCTGCACGTCATCGCGGAGAGCCGTGCCGAGGCGCGGGCGCAGTTCATCGACGCGATGGTACGCGATAACGCCGACCGTGGCCTCGCCGACGCGACAGAGCGCGCGGTGGAGGCCGTGCGAGGTCTCGTTGACGAGGGCACGGTGAAGCTCGTGAATACGCGCGTCGCGCAGCTCATCCAGGATGCGGAGAAGGCCGAGCGACGCGCCGCGTGGTGGGAGCGCGTCGGCGCGCGCCTCGACCAGCAGCACGAGCACCAGCAGGCAGAGATGGACGAGCAAACCGCCGTGATCCAGGCCGAGACAGAGGCGGCAACACGAGTGCGTGCCGAGGTGCGGGAACCGCTCACGGTGGTCGCAATGCAGGAAGGCCGCGAGCACCTGGCCGCGCTTGACCAAGAGGCAGCCGCACAGACAAAGCTCAACACAGCAGGAAGGTTCGGGAGACGCGCCGCACGCAAAGACCACCAGGCCGCGACCACACGAGCGGGAAAGAGCCGTGCCCGTGTTGCAGACCGTTGGGGCACCACGCCCCGCGACGCCGACAACCTCACCGGCTGGGCCTCGCGCGCAGCGGAACGGCTCGCCGCCCGCGACCCTCGCGTGATCGAAGCCGAGCAGCACGCCGAAGCCGCCCGTACTGCCGGGGAGGAGATGGACATGCGACACCACAGCGAACGCCGCGCGCTCCATGCCGACATCTTCGGAGCCGAACAGGTACGGCGCGATCCACTGCGCTACGAGTTCACCCACCCCGACCGAGAAGCCGCCAACGCGGGCCGCGCCGCCCCGATCGCACGACAAGAGGCAACCACCTTGCGATCCTTGTCTGTGCAGGACGCCGCTGCCCGGATCACGGCCCAGCGAGAGGCCGCAGAACGGGCACGGCTCGCCCGAGAGGCCCGCGCGCGCAAGCTCCGCGCGTCCCATGATCTGCTAAGCGAGAGTCGTCGTCGCACCGGCCCGCACAACGACGTGCCGAGGCTGTAGCGAGCTTTCCCCCGAACGTCAGGCCTCAGCGGTAGACTTGGAGCATGACGCCGAAGCTTGCAGACTACATCGCAGAGGGACGTACCCTCTCCGCCGATGAGCGCGAGATTGCTGCGCTCGCGCTCCAGCAGATCAGCGACACCGAGCAGGCAGAAGTCGATGCCGCATGGGATGAAGAGATCGACCTTCGGGTGGACGAGATTCTGACCGGCAAGGTCGAACTTGTTGACGGCGAAGAGACCCGACGCATGGCCCGAGCAATGCTGGCGGCTCGCCGCAAGTGAGCGCGCTACCCTGGCGCGAGCATCCGGCCGCTCGCGAAGAGTATCTGGACGCCCTCGCCTGGTATGACGACCAGGAAGCAGGACTCGGCGACCGTCTCGGCGATGACCTCGACAACGGCGTGGACTTCATCAGGGAGTGGCCGGATTCCGCGCCGCTCTACCGTGGCCGCCAGCGCAACCCTTGTCTTCGACGCAAGGGCACCGATGTGTTCCCCTACGGCATCATCTACTTCGTTCGAGACGACGAGATCATCGTTGTCGCGTACGCGCACGAGCGCCGCGGCCCTGGGTACTGGCGACAGCGACTCAAAGACCTCTGAACAAGCCCGCGCAGCGAGCTATCCCCGACGACCCGGAGGCAGAAGCCCGCGAGCGCGGGTGCGAACGAGCCAGCCCTGCGCGGTCGCGTGAGCAACATCGTTGATCTTCGCCATGGTGACCGCCGGAGCCTCATCGCCCTGTGACGCGAGTTTGCCGTATTGGAGCGCGACGAGTTCGTAGAAGTCCGGCGTCTGCTTCGGGTTCCCGAGCGGCTTGAGTAGATCGCGCTCGCTGACCTTCCGACCAGACGGCAGCACAATCTTTCCGCCCGTGATCGTCACCGTCCGCTTCATTGCGAACAGCCGCTCGTTGATCGCAGCCTCAATCCGAGCAGTCGGCAGGGTACGAAGGTCTTGACTGGAGATGGGGTCGCCCGGTCGCCACGGAAGGTACACGACGCCCGTGATCTTCACTTCCTCCGGCACGGCAAACTGCTGACGCTGTAGCCGAATGAACACGCGAGTCGCCGTCGCCGCGTGCTCGATGTAACGCCAACGACCGTCGATCGTCTCGTTCTGCTCCGAGTCGAGCTGCGCCTGCCGGTCCTCGGCAGTCACGACCTGATCGTTATAGCCGAGCGCTTCATCAAGGAACGCACTCGCATCCTCGGTGCGCTCCCCCGGAAAACGGTCGGGCAAATGCCACCCGTCAGGCAGATCGTCCTGCACGAGCAGTCCGTCATAGGACTGGTCGCCGGGGCGATGACCGGAGGATGTGGGCATGTCCCGATTCTAGCGAGCAACACGAGCAACTAAAACAGTTGCTGTTATCGGCGTGTTGTGGTCTAATCTAAGATACTAGCTGCCATCGCAGCTATGATATGAGCTAGATCGGAGGACAAAATGGGTCAGAACGCCGCACCCACAGACGAGCGCCCGCAGGTCCCGCTCTTCTACTCCGAGGAAGAAACTGCCGCACTGCTCGGCATCCACCGCACGACGCTGCGCACTCTCGCCCTCGCGGGCGAGGCTCCGGTGGAGCCAGTTCGACTCACCCGACACAAGCGCGTCTACCGTCGCATCGACGTGCAGCGCCTCGCCGGGCTGGAGAAGTAGGCGACAGAGTCATGGGAAGCATTGAGGCGTACGAGACAGCGAAAGGCCGTCGTTACCGTGCCCTCTATCGCCGCCCCGACAAGAAGCAGACCCAGAAGCGCGGCTTCACGACGAAGAAGGCCGCTGAGCTGTTCCTCGCAACGACCGAGGTCAACATCGCCCAAGGTCGCTATCTCGATCCCTCGCTCGCGAAGGTGAGCGTCGCCGACTGGCTCCAGACCTGGCTCGCCGCCCGAGGCGATCTACGGGCAACCACCCGCAGCCGTGTCGAGAACATCATCGACAAGCACATCACGCCCGAGCTCGGCAGCATCCCGATCGGCAACCTCACCCGGCTCCGAGTACAGGAATGGGCATCCGCCCTGCCAGGTGCACCCGCGACAGTGCGGAAGATCGTCAACGTGCTCTCAGGAGCACTACGGTTCGCGGTCGAGGACGAGCGCCTGCCGTCGAACCCCGCCGCCAGGCTCAAGCTCCCCAAGCCGACGAAGACGCGCAAGCGGTATCTCTCGCACGATCAGGTCGCAGCCCTCGCCCAGGCCATTGACGACATGAAAGACGGTCGAGACTACGGGTACGGCCTTGTCGTACTTACCCTCGCATACTGCGGCCTGCGCTGGGGCGAACTCTCCGGGCTACGAATCTGCGACCTCGACCTCGACGCGAAACACCCGCGCCTAACCGTCGAACAAACCGTCGTCGCCGACAAGGGATACCAGCGCATCGAGCCGCCGAAGGACTACGAGCAGCGCAGCATCCCGATCCCCGCGTTCCTCGTCCGCCTGCTCCGCGCACAGATCGCCGGACGCGACGCCGACGCTCCCGTGTTCTACGGCATCCGCACCGGCACCTGGCTCCGCAACCACGTCTACCGCGTCGGCTGGTTCGACACCGCCGCAACCGCAATCGGCCTCAAAGGACTCACGCCGCACGAGCTGCGGCACACGGCCGCGTCGCTGGCCGTGAGCGCGGGGGCAAACGTCAAAGCGGTGCAGCGGATGCTCGGGCACGCCTCCGCCGCGGTGACGCTCGACGTGTACGCCGACCTGTTCGATGACGACCTCGACGGTGTTGCCACGGCTCTCGACCAAGCAGCGATGCGATCAGATGTTGCCAATCTGTTGCCAAAAGCCGCGTAGCACCATTTCGATGCCCACTGCCGAATATGCGAAAACCCCCGCCTGAGCGGGGGTTTTCGATGTTGTGACCCCAGCGGGATTCGAACCCGCGTTACCGCCGTGAGAGGGCAGCGTACTAGGCCGCTATACGATGGGGCCGTCTGGCGGAACGTTTCCGTCCCGCGACAACCGTTCAAGTATGCCACGGCGATTCTCACTGCGCCAAATCGACGCCACCCTCTCCCGAATCCCGGGCGTGGCGCACCGAATCCGACGCCGAATACGTTTGCCGTGGGCGAGCGGAAGGAGTTGACTCTTTCCATGCGCGTCACCAAGTTCGAACATGCCGCCCTCCGTCTCGATGCGAACGAGAAGACCCTTCTGATCGACCCCGGGTCGTTCACGACACCCCTGAACGACCTCGCCGATCTGGTCGGGATCGTGATCACCCATGAGCACCCGGACCACTGGACGGCCGACCACTTCGACAGACTCCTGCGCGCGGCACCCGGCACGCCGATCTTCGCCCCCGCCGGCGTGGCCCGCGCCGCAGAGGGATACGACATCACCGCCGTCTCTCCCGGCGACACCGTCGACGTCGGCGGATTCACCCTGCAATTCTTCGGGGGCACCCACGAAGTCATCCACTCCTCCCTCCCGACCGTCGAGAACGTGGGCGTGCTCGTGAACGACGAGCTCTACTACCCCGGCGACTCCTACGCGGCCCCCGAGGGCGTCGCGGTCGGCACTCTCGCCGCACCGCTCGGCGCTCCCTGGCTGAAGATCGGCGAGGCGATGGACTTCGTGCTCGCGGTCGCCCCTCGTCGCTCCTTCGGGACCCATGACATGACGCTGTCGGTGATCGGGAAGAACATGCACAGGCAGCGGCTGCAGTGGGCAACGGAACAGGGCGGCGGCGAGTTCTTCGTGCTGGAGCCCGGCGACTCCCTCGATCTCTGAGCATGGCGGACTCCCCCGGCGCGGAGGTCGCACTCGATGAGCGCGACGTCCGCGAACTCGTCCGCACCGTCGCACCGGAGCTGGCGGCACTTCCGTTGACGCGGTCTGCCGAGGGATGGGACAACGTCACGTGGCGTCTCGGGGCGGATCTCGCGGTGCGCATCCCCCGCCGACTCCAGGCGGCGCCGCTGATCCGGCACGAGCAGCGTGCGCTCCCCTTGATCGCGATGCACCTGGCCGCGGCGAACGTCCGCACGCCCCTACCGGTGTTCGCAGGTTCGCCGACCCCGCACTTCCCCTGGCCCTGGTCGATCGTGCCGTGGTTGCCCGGCGGCCAGGCTCTCGGTCGCCCCCGTCGGGACAACACCGTCTGGGCCGCTCAACTCGCTGCCGTCCTGCTCACCCTCCACCGGGATGCACCTGCAGACGCACCCCGGAACCCGGTCCGCGGGGTGCCGCTGGCGGTGCGGGACGACAGCATCCGCTCCCGCCTCGCAGACCTTCCCGCGACGATCGCCGAGAATCTCGCCGACATCTGGCAGACCGGGCTCGACGCCGCCCCCGCGACCGAGTCCGTCTGGATCCACGGCGACCTGCACCCAGGGAACATCCTCGTCGACGGTGATCGGCTGTCGGCTCTGATCGACTTCGGCGACGTCACAGCCGGCGACCCGGCCTACGACCTCGCCGCAGGATGGCTCGCCTTCGACGCAGAAGGCCGTGACCACGACCGACACGACCCAGAGGATCGTGCGGAAGAAGATCGGCCAGAACTCGGCGAACGTGAAGACCGTGACGAAGTTGTCGAAGCCGACCGAGCCCTTGTCGAGGCCCGACAGGGAGATGTCG